>DASCOC010000038.1:0-2349 GCA_036011805.1 Rhodospirillales bacterium | reverse complement strand
AGTGTTAATATTTGCGCAAAAGTACTGTCTATGCCTTATATTTGTTAACAAGGGGGCGCCGTGAGGTGCCGAAATGACCGATATCGATAAAGACGAATTCGCGATCAGTGATGACACCTATAATTGGTGTGTCAGGACTTATGAGGTCATCAAAAGCCGCTTCGGGCTGAACCTCTGGGTTCACCCTAATAATGAACTCCTGGAGCAGGGACATATTTTCCTGTTCAATCATTTTGCACGGTTCGAAACCGTCATTCCTCCCTATCTCATCTATCGGGCTACGGGGGCGCATACACGCTCCGTCGCCGATTACGGCCTGTTCGAGGCCAACGAAAGCTTGTCAAAATTCCTGCGTGGCGTTGGCGCCATGCCCAACAATTTGCCGGGGCTGTTAGCGTTTCTGGCCGCCGAAATCCTGCGCGGACGCAAAGTCGTGATGTTCCCGGAAGGGGGCATGGTCAAGGACCGCCGGGTTGTCGACAGCGACGGCAACTTCGGTGTTTTTTCCCCTACCGCCAAGGAACGACGCAAACATCATCGCGGCGCGGCGGTTCTGGCACTGACCCTTGATATCTTCAAGAAACGTATTCGCGACCTTCACGAAAAAGACGACGTCCAGCGTATAGAGCGCTGGGTCAAGGCCTTGGGACATGAAGACGAACGACAACTCCTGGCCAGGGCGAACGAGCCGACCCTGATCGTCCCTTCGACCATCACGTTTTATCCCATCCGGGCGCATGAAAACGTCCTCAGCCGGGCGGTGGGCCTGTTCTCCAAAGGCATACCCCAACAGGCCGCCGAAGAAATGCTCGTCGAGGGCAACCTGCTGTTCCGCGACACCGACATGGATATCCGCCTGAACGCGCCCATCCAGACCGACAAGAAATGGCGGTGGTGGGAGCAAAAGCTTTTGGACGGCTACTTTCGGAAAATCACCTCACTCGACGACCTGTTCGGCCTTCGCGACCATGCCGAAGGTCTCGCCGAACGGATGCTGGCGCGCTGCATAAGCAATGAAACGCGTCTTATCCGCGACCAATACATGCAAGCCCTTTATACGGGAACGACAATCAACCTCAGTCATCTTGCGTCTTCAGTCATTACTTCGCTGATCCGGCAAAACCAAATGGAGATCAGCAAGGCCGATTTCCACAAAACCCTCTATCTGGCGCTGAAGACCCTCCAGGAATCACCAGACGTCCATCTGCATCGCAGCCTCAATTGGCCCGACCGCTATCGTGGGCTGTTGGATGGGGAAAATTTCTTGCTGGACCGTTTCTTCAACAACTGCAAGGAAGCCGACCTCATCGGTCAGACGACAGGCGCCTATTGTTTCCTCGACAAGCTTTGCCATGACTATGAACGCAATGAAGTGCGCATAGAAAATCCCGTCATCGTCTATGCCAATGAGGTCGCGCCGATCCCAGCGGTCGGAGACGCCGTTGATGCGGCGCTGCAAAAGAGTTCCACGGTCTCTGACCAGGAACTCGCGTTCATGCTGTTCGATGACGAACTCAGGGCCCATACCTGGAACCGCGACCATTTCAAAACCGAACCTTGTCGCGAGATCAACGATATGGAGACAGCGACGAAAAGCGGCGCGCCTTATCTGCTGTTGCCGCCAGAACATGTTCAAAAGGGCGTGCTTCTGGTTCACGGTTTCCTGGCATCACCGGCGGAACTCAGCGATTTCGGACAACGTCTCCGTGATCAGGGATATGCGGTGATGGGGATCCGTCTCGCCGGACACGGCACATCGCCCTGGGACCTGAAAGCACGGACTTGGGCTGAATGGCTGAATTCGGTCCGCCGGGGGTACCGGATTTTGTCGGCCTTCGCCGATCAGATCGTTGTCGTCGGGTTTTCCGCCGGTGGCGCCTTGTCGTTGATGTTGGCAGCGGAAAACCCTGATAAACTAGCCGGCGTGGCGTCGGTTTCGGCGCCGCAAACCTATCGCAACAAAACACTGATTTTTATTCCGTTGGTCCATGGCTTGAACAAACTGGCCGATTGGATGCCCTCGTTCGAAGGCCCCATGCAGTTCCGGGAAAACGTTTCCGAACATCCGGATATTAACTACTACAACATCCCCATCCATGGCCTCTATCAACTGCGCGCCATGACCGGGGAATTGCCGGATCATTTACCGCAAATCGACGTGCCGACATTGATCGTTCAAGGCGACGACGATCCGGTGGTTGACCCCGACAGCGCCCGTCAAATCTTCGACAAGCTGGTGACAACGGATAAGGCCCTGCATTGGGTTCCTTCCAAGCGCCACGGTATTCTCAACGAAGACACCGGCGACACCTGCGGATTGTTGTCGGGCTTTATCGCCCGCGCCGAACC
>DASCOC010000037.1:0-9282 GCA_036011805.1 Rhodospirillales bacterium | reverse complement strand
CTAAAAAACGAGGAAAGACTTAAGCGGCTTCCCCGCCGGAACGCCATGCCGCCGTGCCCTTGCAGGTGGGGCAGACGCGCTGGCCATAATGCTCAGACACGAATTTCTTACTGCACATAAGGCAGGGGCGGTCTTTCTGTTCGTTTTGGCGGTCGGATTGAGGTTTCTTATTGTCATTACGGCGGCTTGCCATGGGGTAACTCCTACATCTCGAATTAGTAACTTATTGCTTTTTTATTTCGGACCGAAATCCCACGCCCACACTATTTGCTGAGCGCGCCACTGAGGTAACGTTTACTGGAAGTAGTTCACCCTAAACGTCTATTTAAGAACCAAAATAACCAAGAACACACATACTTCCAACAAGATATAGTATAAACGGCTGAAAATCGCAATAGTTTCGGGGCTTTTGGGAGCTAAAAACGACGAAAACCCCGTCTACGGGTTGGAAAATTTCCTAAAACCGCGTTCCCGGTTTCCAAATATTACAAGCCGTTGACACATCCCCTCCGGGCATCCTCGGATTAGCTCTTTTCCATCACCGCGCAAAAGAATCCGTCGGTTCCGGTCGAGGCGGGGCTGAGTCTCAGGCTGGGACCGGTCGGCGGTGGCGGTCCGCCGACGGTTTCGGCCCACACTTGGTCGATGGCCAGTGGCTTGAAATCAGTGTGGTTTTCCAGAAACCAGGCGAGTTGGCGTTCGTTTTCTTCCTGCAATAGCGAACAGGTGGCGTAGACCAGCCGGCCCCCCGGCTTGACCAGGGTCTGGGCCATGTTCAGGATTCGCTGCTGGACGGCGATCATATCGTCCATCCCGTCCAGAGATGATCGCCAGCGGGCGTCCGGGTCACGGCGCCAGGCGCCGGTGCCGGTGCACGGCACATCGGCAAGGACCCGGTCCATGCGCCCGGCATTTTTGTTCACCCAAGGTTCGTCGAGGGCGGCGATGAGCTTTATCCGGACGTTATCGGCGCCCGCACGTTTCAGTCTGGGGGGCAGGCGATCCAGCCGATAGTCCGATATATCGCAGGCCCAGAGCCGACCGTCGATGGCCCCATCCGTGCCCATGGCGGCGGCCAGCGCCAGCGTCTTGCCACCGCCGCCGGCGCAGAAATCGACGACCTTCATGCCGGGCTGGGCCCCGGTTAATTGTGAGATTAGCTGCGAGCCTTCGTCCTGAATCTCGACCCAGCCCTTCCGATAAGCGGTGGAGCCGGCGAGGCGGGCCTTGCCGGTTAATCTGAGCCCGATCGGCGACAACGGCGTCGGCTCGACCTCGATATAGTCGTCTTTCAGGGATTGCCGGACCGCGTCGGGCGTCGATTGAAGGGTGTTGACGCGAAGGTCGACCGGGGCCGGCTGGTTCAAGGCCGACATTTCGACGGCGAGCCGTTCGGGCCACAGCGCTTGCAGGGACCGGTCCATCCAATCCGGATATTCCAACGCCACCGGCGACGTCATGTCGGGGTGGGTGAGGGGGCGTCCGTACAACGCCTCGGCCAGTTCTGCTTCGGCGTCGCTTAGGTGTTCGGGGCAATGGGTAGCGCCGTTGAAGATCGCCATGGTTTCCTGCGGCGACGATTTTTTCTCCAGGGCCAGCTCGGCAATGATGCGGGTGCGCGGCCCCGCCTCAAGGCTGGATCCGGTGCGGCCGATCCACCAGTCCAGCCGTGCCCGGTGGCGCAACACGTCGTATAGCGCCGCGTTGATGGTGCGGCGGTCACCGGAACCGGCATAGCGGCGTTTGCGAAAATAGCTGTCGGTGAGGCGGTCGATGGGCTCTTCGCCGGACCACACTTGCTCAAGCAGTTCGATTACCGCCTGCATGCGAGCACCGGGGGTCATGGATCAACGATCCTTGGTATTAAGATTCGGATCGATAATTGGGGGCCTCGCGGGTGATGGTGATGTCATGGACATGGCTTTCGCGTAGCCCCGATGAGGTGATCCGTTGGAATTGGGCATTTTTCTGCAAATCCACAATGGTGGCGTTGCCGGTATAGCCCATGGCGGCACGCAAGCCGCCGACCAGCTGGTGAATAATGTTGCCCGCCGGTCCTTTATGAGGAACGCGGCCTTCGACGCCTTCGGGAACCAGCATTTCGTTGTCGGAAATGTCTTCCTGGAAATAGCGGTCGGCGGAGCCACGGGCCATGGCCCCCAAGGACCCCATGCCGCGGTAAGACTTATAGGACCGGCCCTGGTACAGGAACACCTCGCCGGGGCTCTCATCGGTACCGGCGAACAGCGAGCCGATCATGCAACACGCTGCGCCGCCGGCGATGGCCTTGGCCAGATCGCCGGAATATTTGATGCCGCCATCGGCGATGAAGGGAATATCGGCCTTATGGCACGCCTTGGCGACATCAAGTATCGCCGAAAACTGCGGCATGCCGACGCCGGCGACCATGCGGGTCGTACAGATGGTGCCCGGCCCGATGCCGACCTTGACGCAATCGGCGCCGGCATCGATCAACGCCTTGGCGCCGTCGGCGGTGGCGACGTTGCCGCCGATGACTTGGGCGTAATTGGACAGTTTCTTGATTTTGTTGACGGTTTCGATGACGCCCTTGGAATGGCCATGGGCGGTATCGACGACGATGACATCGCAGCCGGCGTCCAACAGCGCTTCGGCGCGGCCAACGCCGGCCTCGCCGACGCCGGTGGCCGCCGCGACCCGAAGCCGCCCTTGTTCGTCCTTGCAGGCATCCGGGTGGGTGCGGGCCTTTTCGATGTCCTGGACGGTCATCAGGCCGGTGCAGCGGAAGTCGTCATCGACCACCAACAGCTTTTCAATCCGATACTGGTGCAGAAGCCGCTTGGCGTCCTCGTGGCCGATATCATCGCGGACGGTGATCAGCGGTTTTTCGTCCGTGTTCGGGGTCATCAGCTCGCTGACCGGTTGTTCCAGGTTGTCGGCGAAGCGCACGTCGCGATTGGTCAGGATGCCGACCAGCAGTCCGGAGTCCTTTTCGACCACCGGAATGCCGGAAATGTTGTGGCTTTCCTTGATCCTGAGCGCATCGGCCAGGGTCGCTTGCGGGGCGATGGTGAACGGGTTGACGACGATCCCCGATTCGAATTTTTTGACGGTGTGAACCTCGCCGGCTTGTTCTTCGGGCGTCAGGTTCTTGTGAATAACGCCGATGCCGCCGGCCTGGGCCATGGCAATGGCGAGCTTGCTTTCGGTGACCGTATCCATGGCCGCCGAGATCAGCGGGATGCCGAGATTGATGGATTTTGTCAGCCGCGTGGAAGGGTCGGTATCGGCAGGTAGGACGTCGGACTTGGCGGGCACCAAGAGGACATCGTCAAACGTCAGGGCTTCTGAAAATTTCATGCCGCCTCAAGTCATCCGCAAGACCGAATTGGCGCGCAATCATACACAGAAACCGGCGGTTGCCAAGTGGCAAGGGCGGGCGGGCTATTTCTTGAAGCCCGTGGCGACAACGTAGGTCTCGGCGGATTCCTTGCGGCTCGACGGCGGCTTGGCGTGTTTGATGGTGGCGAAGCGTTTTTTCATTTCCGCCAGCAACTTGTTTTCGGTGCCGCCCTTGAACACCTTGCCGACGAAGGCGCCGCCGGGCGACAGCACCTCGCAGGCGAAATCAAGCGCCGTTTCCAACAGCGTCACGATGCGAAGGTGGTCGGTGGCGGCATGCCCGGTGGACGGCGCCGCCATGTCCGACAGCACCACATCGGCGGGGCCATTGAGGGCGGCTTTCAGCATTCCCGGCGCCTCAATGTCCATGAAATCGTGACAAATCAAGGTGGCGCCGCCGACCGGGTCGGTATCTTGGATGTCGATGCCGACGACGAGGCCTTGTTTCCCCTTCGCCGTGCCTTGGGCGTTGACCCGGTCTACTGAGACAACGGTCCAGCCGCCGGGGGCGGCGCCCAAATCGACGACCCGCCCGCCCGGTTTGAGGAAATGAAAGCGGTCGTCCAGTTCGATCAGCTTGAAGGCGGCTCTGGACCTGAGGCCCCGTTCCTGGGCCTCGGCCACATAGGGATCGCTGAGTTGTCTTTTCAGCCAGCGGGTGGACGATTCCTTGCGGCCCTTGGACTTGCGCAGACGTTGGGTGCGGCCCCTTCCGGAATCCGTGGTGCCTGAGGTTTTCTTGGTCATGGCGCTTCGATGGGTGCAAGCGCGGCGGTGGCGATCATCTCCAACAACAGCCCTTCGCGGATGCCACGGTCCGCCGCCGTCAGGTTCGTTGCCGGCCAATGACGGCGAATCGCGGTGATGACGGCGCACCCCATGGCCATCAAATCGGCCCGCCCCGGCCCGATGCAGGGATGGTGGTGGCGGGAGTCGTAATCAAGCCCTATAAGCTTGGCGCAGATGGCGTCAATGCTCTCCATGCGGATGGACAAGCCATCCACCCGTGAGCGGTCATAACGCGGCAAATCCAGGTAAATGGCGCCCAGCGTCGTCACCGTTCCCGACGTGCCCAGCATGTGGACGCCACCGGCTTCAATCTCGGCGGCGATCCGGTGGCGGTCCTCAAAGGGCGCTAAGGCTCTAGTGACGCGCCCGACGATGATCTCGAACGTTTCCGGCGCCAAGGCGTCCTTGCCGAATTCCTCGGCCAGGCCGACAACCCCGATCGGCAGCGACAGAATATCCAGCGCTTTTGGAGGGCCGCCCGAGGGGAAGTCGATCCACATCAATTCCGTGCTGCCGCCGCCGATGTCGAATATCAACGCCTTCGGGTGTCCGGTTTTAAGCAGCGGCGCACAACCCGCGACGGTCAGTTCCGCCTCATCAACGGCCGAGATGATCTTCATGGTCAGGCCGGTTTCCGCCTCGACACGGCCCAGGAAATCATCGCCGTTGGCGGCCTGGCGGCAGGCTTCGGTGGCAATGGCGCGGGTTTCCTTGACGCCGCGGCTGCGAATTTTTCCGGCGCAGACCTTCAGCGCCTTGATGGTGCGCTCGATGGCTTCGTCCGACAGCCTTCCTGACGCCGCCAAGCCCTCGCCAAGCCGGACAATGCGCGAATACCCGTCAATAACGCGAAAGCCGTCGGCGTTGGTCTCCCCGCCCGGGCACGCCACCAGCATGCGGCAGTTGTTGGTGCCGAGGTCGATGGCGGCATAACAAGGCGGACGCTCCTCAGCCGAGGCTCTGGTGTTGTTGGACCCCTTGGGCACGCCGATCGCCTCCCTCGCAATGGTTTATTTCTTTTTCGGCCCATGTTGGGCTTTCGGCCATCTTAGAACGTCGCGGCGGGGTACAAAATGGTTTAGATTCCAGACGGAATGCTCTAAATGAATGCGCACCGGCGACGCAAAACGGCTTCTACCGGTGGGGTGTCGTATAATGGTTATTACCCGCGGCTCTGACCCGCGTAATCGGGGTTCGAATCCCTGCACCCCAGCCAATCCTACGGCTTCATAATCTAGCTCAGGCCGCCACCTTGTGGGGCTTGGTCATTAGGCGGCAGCCCTACATTCCGGCGGGCACCGAAAAATCCATTTTGATTCAGACTCTATTAAGCCTTTCCAGCGAAGCTAGGGGGTATAGAGGACGTTGGAGTTGAAGCTTGTTAATCAGAAAATATGAACCCCGAAGGGCCACACCGGAAGAAGTGCGCCGGTATTTCCTGCAATACTTCTGCAATGTGCCGGACGCCTTGTTCGGCTCGCCGATGGATGTAGAGAGCTATCTTAACGCCGAGACGTTGGGCTGGCTGGGCCATACGTACCCCGAACAACGTCTCAGCGACGCCGCGTAACAGCAGAATCGCCGTTTACCGTAAACGCCCCGTCCCCGGCCCGGCCTTGAGCGCCCGGGGCAGGGATTTGACGCGGTTTTCCGCGATTCCTTGAAAGCGTGCTTGTGGTCGGGTCAAGCGGTGATAGACTTCCCCGATGGCGCATTCGACCACCCATTTTATCGCCAAGTTTGATATCGGCATGGCGGTTCGTCACCGGGTCCATGGGTTCAGGGGCGTTGTTTTCGACGTCGATCCGGAATTCGACAACACCGAAGAATGGTACGAAAGCATCCCCGAGGACGTGCGTCCCCGGAAGAACCAGCCGTTTTACCATCTCCTTGCCGAGACGCCGGACAAGTCACCCTATATCGCCTATGTGTCTGAACAAAATCTGGTTCCTGACGAAGACCTGGAACCCATTCATCATCCGGCCATCACCGAGTATTTCGATGTCCGCGCCGACGGCAGCTATGTCGCCCGCGCCAAGATGAATTAGGCGGAAACTCGCTTAATTATTTTTAGTCCCTGTCCGGGCTTGCGCCCGTCTTCGCCTCTTGAAACTCTATCTCATTGATTCGTAGGGCCGAATTCCCTAGGTTGGGGCGCTGATAACCCCATAATCCTGTCAATCCATGGACGGCCCATGAAAATCGTCGTGCAGAACTTCAAGACCGGCAAGCTTTCGGTGGCGGATGCGCCCCGGCCGGCGGTTCCGAAAAACGGTATTTTGGTCAGGACCACGGCGTCCTTGATCAGCGCCGGAACCGATCGCACGTCCCTGGAACTGGCCAACAAAAGCTATTTGGGCAAGGCCCTGGCGCGGCCCGATCTGGTCCGCCGGGTGATCAGGAAACTCCTCAACGACGGCCTATCATCGACCTATAAGGCGGTCCAGAACGTGATCTCCGAACCCCGGACGCTCGGCTATTCGCTGGCCGGTGAAGTGCTGGGCGTCGGCGCCGGCGTCGAAGGCGTCGCCGTCGGCGACCGGGTCGCCTGTGCAGGCGCCGGTCATGCTAACCATGCCGGCGTCGTCGCCATTCCCGGTAACCTGTTCGTGCCATTGCCCGACGGCGTCAGCGATGAAGACGCCGCCTATGTGACCCTCGGCGCCATCGCCATGCACGGGGTGCGCCAGGCCGATCAGCAATTCGGCGCCACGGTGTTGGTCGTCGGCTTAGGGCTGGTCGGACAGATCACGCTGCAGCTTTGCCGCGCCGCCGGCTTTAAGGTCATCGGCCTCGACCTGGATGATGCGAAACTGGAACTGGCCCGCAAGCAGGGCGCCTTGATCGCGGCCAAGCCGGACGATGCGGCCCTGGCCGCCGACCTCAAAGCCGCCACCGACGGCTTTGGGGTTGATGCGGTGTTGTTGACGGCGGGGTCCAGGGATTCCGGCGCGCCCTTTGCCATGGTCGCCGGCCATTGCCGCGACCGGGCCAAGATCGTCGTTGTCGGCGACGTCAAGATGGATATCTCGCGCGACGTTTATTTCAAAAAGGAATTGGAAGTCCTGCAATCCCGGTCCTACGGCCCCGGCCGCTATGATCCCGATTACGAGGAAAAGGGCCGCGATTATCCGATCGGTTACGTGCGCTGGACCGAACGCCGCAACATGGCGGCGTTTCTGGAGATGGCGGCGGCGGGGCAGTTGGACATGAAGGCCCTGACCACGCACCGGTTTCCCATTGAGCAAGCCGCCGACGCTTACGAATTGGTGACCGGCGCGAAAAGCGAATTCACCGTCGGCATGCTGCTGACCTTCGGCATGGGGGCATCGGAACATTCGGCGCCGCCTGCGGCCGCCAAACTGAAGAGCGCGGTTAAAGACGGGGGAAAAGTCGGGCTCGGCATCATCGGCGCCGGCAACTTCGCCAAGTCGGTGCTGGTGCCGGCGCTGACCGGCACCGGCGGTTTCGACGTCCGGGGCGTGGTATCGGCGCGCGGCATCGCCGCCGACACCATGAAGGAAAATACCGGGGCGGCCTATTCGGGCAGCGAGGCAAATGCCGTGCTGGACGACGCCGATGTCGATGCCGTGGTCATCGCCACCCGCCATGACAGCCACGCAACTTATGTCATTGACGCCTTGAACGCAGGCAAGCATGTGTTCGTGGAAAAACCATTGTGCCTGACCCGGGATGAACTGGCCAAGATCGAGGCCGCCGCCCGGGAGTCCAAAGGCATTCTCATGGTCGGGTTCAATCGCCGGTTCAGCCCCTACGTCCAGGCGGCCAGGGACCACTTCGACGGCCGCAAGGAACCGTTGGCGATGATTTATCGAATCAACGCCGGGCGAATTGAACTGGATAGCCCGTCGGCCTGGGTCCATGACCCTCAGTCCGGCGGCGGACGCATCATCGGCGAGGCCTGCCACTTCATCGATACCATGCAGACGATTACCGGTGCGCGTCCGGTCGACCTGCACGCCACCGGCCTCAATCCCGGTCGCGCCGACCTGTCGGCCGCCGACGTGGTGACCATGACCATCGGTTTCGATGACGGCTCCATGGGCACGGTCCATTATTTTGCCAACGGTGCCACCGGCTTGTCGAAGGAACGCCTGGAAATCTTCGGGCAGGAGAAAATCGCCGTCATCGATGATTGGCGGTCCCTTGACCTGATTGACGGCAATAATTCCAAGCACCAAAGTTCGCAAACCATGCAAAAGGGTTTTGCCGAGGAAGCGCAGGCGTTTTTAGAGGGCTGCCGCACAGGCATCGCGCCGATCCCGGCGGCGTCGCTGATCGACACCACCCTGGTGACACTGCTGGCGGTCGAAGACCTGGCCGGGACCTGGGATGAGACCCTGGATTTGGGTGATTAGGCCTCCTCGGCGCTGACTTCTTCCAGCAACCTCCGCATGAATTCCTCGCCCTTGGCGATTTGGTCCAGCGGAATGAATTCGTTGGGCTTGTGGGCGACGGCGATGTCGCCGGGGCCGCAGACCACCGTCGGAATGTTGACGCGGGTATGGAACAATCCGGCCTCGGTGCCGAAGGCGACCTTGGCGTGATCGTTGCGCCCGGCCAGGACCTTGACGAAGGCGACGACATCCTCGCCGGGGTCCATATCGAGGCCCGGCATGTCGTTATAGCATTCAATATCGAAGCCGGTATCAGGGCTGACGGCGTGCATCCGCGGTTCCAGGGTGCCGGTGACGTATTCCCGGATTTCGGCTTCCAGGGCGTCGGGGTCATGGTTGGCCAGATAGCGGAATTCGAATTCAAAACGGCAGGCCTTGGGCACGATGTTGAGCTGCACGCCGCCGGAAATCACGCCGGTGTGGACGGTGGTATGGGTGATTTCGTAGAGGTCGTCAAAGGGGCCTTCGTCCTCGATCCGGCGCGCCATGTTTTTCATGTAGGCGATTAATTCGGCGGCGTATTCGACGGCATTAACCCCCAGCGGCGCCAACGCCGAGTGAGACTCCAGCCCGCGAACGTTGGCGATAAAGCTGCGCTTGCCCTTGTGACCGGTGACCACCTGCATGGAGGTCGGCTCGCCGACGATGCACATGGCCGGTTTGACCGGCATCTCCTTGAGTTTGTCGATCAGGC
>DASCOC010000036.1:0-13489 GCA_036011805.1 Rhodospirillales bacterium | reverse complement strand
GTATTCTGTTTTAAAAGCGCCGAATTTCGATCCTCTCCCCTTGATATTTCCAGCGGCGTGCTGATCGGGTTATTGGTGATCCTCGCCTGGTACGTCACCGGGGTTCTCGGCGCCGACGATTTTGATCCCGTGCCGACGGAATCCTTCACCTTTATCGCCCCGGTGGGCAACAGCATTCAGTACGTGATGACGTTCACCGGCGCGACCATCAATTTCGGCATCGCCGCCGTCGGCGGAATCATCGTCGGCTCGTTTATCTCGGCCAAGGCGAGAAACGAATTCCGCATCGAAGCCTTTAATGATCCCTCGGATATGGCGCGCCACATCATCGGCGGCGCGATGATGGGCACCGGCGGTGTGTTATCGCTGGGCTGCACGGTCGGCCAGGGGATCACCGGCATGTCGACCCTGGCCTTTGGCTCGCTGATCGCGCTGCTTTCGATTATTGTCGGCGGGGTCTACGGCCTGAAGTATCTGGAAGAAGAAAGCCTCGGCGGCGCCTTAAAAGAGATGTTCTCTCGAGGCTAGTAAAAAGTCTTTATTTTCAAGATTTTACCAGAGCTTCACTTCCTTGCCTTCGGCCTGCATTTTCCTCGCCAGCGCCTGTAGCCAGCGCTGGAAGTTGGGTTCCGTCTGGTAGCCCTTTTCGCGGGCGTAGACGAATGAATTCTTGAAGTGGAAGGGCTTCCAATAGCCCAACAATCGCCAGACTTCGACATCGTGGCCGGGTTTCTTGGACCCGACTTTCGCCGGAAAAAACTGAATTGTCGGCGTAAACTGGACCCGGTATTTCCTGGCCAGTTTCTTTTCCGTGGTGACTTCACCGTCGAAATCGGTGACTTCCTTGTCGCCCCACAGATTCATCTGGACGACGACGAAGTTTTTGCGGATGTAATCGACGACTTCAGGGATGCGCAGGTTAACCCGGTGCGTCTCGCGGCAATAGGGGCAGCCTTTCTGTTCCCAAAAAAGCGCCAGTTGCTTGCCTTCGGCGGCGGCTTCCTCGGCGTCTTCGGCCAGGTCCAGAAACGATTGCTTGAACCAGGGTTGCACGTGCAGCCCTTCTTCGTTGGGCTCGACAAGGGGCAGCTGATGCTTGTCCGCACTGGCCGGGCCGGGGGCGGTGCCGAGGCCGAGGGCGAGAATGAAAATACTGACTGCCAATCGAATGGTCACGGGTCGATCCTCCTCTTGCGCCCTTGCGGGCAATCAATCGCGTTGGTGGCGGGCTTGTCGATCACACCACGCCTATGCCGATACTTTATTGATTTCAATACCTTTTTTGCTGCGCACGAAATCGGTAAACCGTTCCGCCCATGGGTTCTGAGCGACATTACGTTGATGCGTGAATGCGGCCAAGAGATGGCCCATCACAATTCCGTCATTGTGCCCGTCGATACCGTAGCCGCGCTTGACCGTGTAGGCGAAGGTGGTGTCGGCGGGCAGGTTTTCCAGCGACGCGTAATGGAACTCATGCGCCGGCAGAACCGGGGTTCCGTCATCGTCGCCCCCGGCGGGCGGCCACGGTGCGGCGTCGGTTTCGTCTAATACCACATAGCCCCGCCCGACGGGACGGTCATGCAGCACCACGTCGCCCGGAATAGCGCCGACCATGTCGAAGCGTTGGCCTTGGCAGGTCAGGCTCCGGGCCAGATACATCAAACCGCCGCATTCCGCATAGGCCGGCATGCCGGCGGCCAGCGCCGCTTTGATGTCGTGTCGCAGGCTGGAATTGGCTGACAATGCCTGCGCCTGAGTTTCCGGAAATCCGCCACCGAAGAACACCGCGTCGGCATCGGGCAGGCGGTTGTCGGAAAGTGTATCGAAGGGGATAAGCTCGGCGCCGGCCCTCTCAAGCGCTTCCAAGTCGTCCGGATAATAGAATCCGAAGGCGGCGTCCCGGGCGATGGCGATACGCAGATCGCGGCTTCCCACCGCCGGGGTTGCGGAAACCGTTTCGGCAACGGTGGCCGGGCGGGCAGCCGCTAAAATGCGGTCCAAATCGACACCGTCGGCGACGATGCGGGCGATGGTGTTGATCAACTTGCCGGCTTCCCCGGCCTCGTTAGTCGGGACCAACCCCAGATGACGTTCGGTGATTTCCATTTCCGGATGACGGCCGATGGCGCCGAGAATGGGAATATCGGTAAAATGTTCCACCGCGGCGCGAAGCTTTCCTTCATGGCGCGCGCCACCGATCTGATTGAGGATCAGCCCGGCGATTTCAAGCTCCGGCCCGAAGGCCTGATAACCCAGAACCACGGGTGCGATCCCCCGGGTCATGCCGCGGGTGTCGATGACCAGCACCACAGGCGCCCCCAGATGCGCGGCCATGGCCGCGTTGCTGTCCTGACCTTCCAGGTCGAGGCCGTCGTAAAGACCCTTGTTGCCTTCGATCAAGGCGAGGTCGGTTCCCGCCGCCTGGGCGGCGAAAGTTGCGGTGATCTCATCTGGGGTCATGGTGTGAAAATCCAGGTTCCGGCAATCCCGCCCGGCGGCCTGGCCCAGCCACATGGGGTCGATATAATCCGGTCCCTTCTTGAACGGCTGCACCACCGTTCCCCGCGCCTTGAGCGCCGCCGCCAGCCCGATGGCGACCGTCGTCTTTCCGGACGACTTGTAAAGGGCTGAAAGGAACAGGCTGTTCATCATCAATGATCCTTGGTGTTAGGCGGCGATCCCTGGGTTATTCCGGTCCCGCGCGTTCCACATTTCAACGGCGGCGGCCTGGGCGTCTTCGATACCGCCGGCCCGGCCCATCAGCCTGAGCGCGATGGCGATGGTCCCGGTGACGGCGGCGGTGGCGTATTCTTCTTCCACATCGCCGCTCCACACCGCCTTGAGCCGGTTCAGATCCAGAGCCTCGTCTTTCTCCGCCGTGCTATCGGCGAGCATCGGCGGCCATTCTTCTTCGACCAATTCCCCGTTGCTGATACTTTGCACCAACACCGGCTTATGCGGGCGTCGTTCGGCCTCGCCGCCTTCGCCCTTGAACACGGCCATGTGGGGTTGGCCCAACAATTGGGCGGTTTCGCGGTGGACGTCGCGGTAATTGGGGTGGAACACGGTGTGCATCTCATAGGACGCCGAAAACGGGTTGATCATCCGGGCGAAGGTGTTGACCGGCGAGCGGACGCCGATGATGGGTTTTAGCTCGATGATCTCCTGCAGCCTCGGGTGAATGACGCGTAAGGGCAGATAAGCGAAGTTGGAGGCGCGGATGTGGTCGGCGGCTTCCGACATTGATCCGGCCTCGGGAACGCCAAGGAATTTAAGGGCCTCGCTGGAATATAGCCGTCCCGGGGTGTGGCCTTCGGTGCCCTGCATGCAGACCCTGACGCCGTTCTGGGCCATCAGCAGGGCCGACAGCAGGAACCACGGCAATTGACGCTTCTTGCCCGAATAGGTCGGCCAGTCCAGATCCACGTCGGGCGGGTCGTCGGGCAATTCCAGGGCGTCGCGGACGGCGCGGACGAAACCCAGCCCTTCTTCCGGCACCTCCGTGCGGACACGGAGAATACACAGGAACGCGCCCAATTGCAGATTTTCGACGTCGCCATCCAGGATCATGTTGGCGGCGGCATACATTTCATCCTCGGTCAGCGGCCTGGATAAGTTCGGGCCGCGGCCGATGATGCGGACGTATTGAGCGAAGGGATGTTCTTCACTCATTGTTGCTCCGATCGTTGCGGGGCGGGGGCGTCCGTCTTGAAATGAGGATCGATGTCCTGATCGGCAAGGCTGACGGGCAGAAAACGCAATACATTCATACCGATAACCACCATCAGCAGGGTGATGGCGACGCCGCCGAGGCCGAGGCCGATTTCCGGCAGGCTCGGCGTATATGGGTTAATCACGCCGTCGAAGAAGCTGCTTTGCACCTCCATTCCCGGAAACAGCACCAGGGGATAGGCCTGTCCGCCGATGATGATAACATAAACCTGCGCCATGCCGCCGATGATGATCAGCGCCGATGCCAGGGATATCTTGGTTTTGTCCAAGGTCTTGCGGAACGCCGCTAACAGCGCCAGCGGCAGCAACCCGCCGATGCCGATCTGCACCAGCCAGAACAACCAGGTGTAGACACTGCCAGAGGTCAAGATGAACGCCTCTACGCCGGCGTGCTCGGCGGCGTAGAGGTTGGTCAGGTGATAGACGGTGACGAAATACAAGTTGGCGGCGATGAAGATGACCAACAGCTTGCCCAAGCGCCGGATCAGGTAATCACCCAACGGCCGTCCATCGGCGGCGGTGGCGGCAATGGTCACCAGGACAAAGATGGCAAGCCCGAAAACCAGCGACATGGCAATGAACAACGGCGCCAACAGGGCGGCGTCATAGGCTTGGCGCGCCACCAGGAACCCGAAAATCAGCCCGGTACCGGTGGTCAGCGCCAAACGCCAGAGAAAGGCCGCCATCCCGGCGGTGGCTCTGAAACATTTCAGGCTACGATCCATCTGGGTCCAGATATAGAGGGCGGTGAGGCCCATGAACCCGGTGTAGAGGAACATGTTCCAGGCGAAGATGGATTTGAAGTTGTAGTAAGTGGCGGCGACGATCAACCGGTCAGGCCGGCCGAGGTCCAGCACCAGGACCGCCAAGCCGCCGATCAGCAGGGCCAGGGCCAGCAGTCCCGATAGCCTGGCCAGCGGTTTATAGAGGCTGCGCCCGAATACCGAACTCATGGACGCGACGTTGAGCGCGCCGGACGCCGCAACGATCAAAAACACGGCGAACACATGCGGCATGCCCCAAATGATCTGATTGGTCATGCCGGTGACATAGTGGCCATTGTGTTCCATGTACCACGACGAAAGAAGGCCGATCCCGGCAACGGCGCCGACGGCGGCAAGGGTGCCATAGAAGAACACGGGGCCGGGCTTGAATTCGGAATAGGTTGCTTCGCTCATGCCTATAGCCCCCGGTAGCGCACGCCAGGGTCGGTGCCCAGATCGGCGCGGATACGGCTTGACGGTTGTTCGGCCAGGGCCTTGGAAAGGCTGCTGCCGGGGTCGCCCAAGTCGCCGAAGATCATCGCCCCGGTGGACGTCTTGGCACACGCCTCGACACATGCCGGCTGGCCGCCGGCATCGATGCGATGGACGCAGAAGGTGCAGCTTTCGACCGTGCCCTTGCCGCGCGGCGCGTAGGATTTTTGGTCGGTCAGTGTCTCATGCACGAACGAGCGTGCCTTATAGGGACACGCCATCATGCAATAGCGGCAACCGATGCAGATGTGCTTGTCGACCAGAACGATGCCGTCGGCGCGTTTGAACGAGGCCCCGGTGGGACAGACATCGACGCAGGGCGGTTCGGCGCAATGCTGACACATCACCGGCAACGACTGTGTGGCGTTGGTCTTGGGATCGCGCAGGGTCACCTTGCGAATCCATTGGGCGTCGGTCTCCGGGCGGCCATGGCCCTTGAGGCCGTTTTCATCCGCGCACGCCCTGACGCAGGCATCACAGCCGTCGGCGCAGCGGTTGGCGTCAACCAACAGGCCCCAGCGCACTTTGGCGGATGCCGGTTGGTCCAATTCGCGCGCCTCGGCGATGCCACTCAGGGTGACGCCGGGGGCCAGCGTGATGCCGGCGGCCAGGATACCGGCCTGACCCAGGAAGCGGCGGCGGGCGTTCTCGGCTTTTTGTTCGGTACTCATTGCGGCAGGACCCCGCTGACACGATACCTGTTTTCGTGGCTGGGGACGGCGCCCGCCTGTTTGCTGGGCGGTTTCGACGCATGGCATTCGAAACAGTCCAGCTTCACCGCCACATAATCATGGCATGAACGGCAGAAATTCTTCGGATCCTCGTAGCTCACCGGCTGGCCGTCTTTGCCGGGAACGGCATGACAGGAGACGCATTCCTTGAGGCTGAATTTCTTGGTGCGGATACCTTTCTGCATGGTTTCGTCGCGTTGATGCAGCAACAGGTTCATGTGGTTGGCGCGCATGAAGGATGTTTCACGGACGCACTGTTCCCCCTTGCCCTTGGGCGGGTTGGGAACAGGTACACCGCTTTCCCCGGCACATGCGGCAGAGCCGCCGGCGGTGCCGCCCAGCAGCGACACCAGTGCCACAATTGTGATGAATTTTGCCCAACCCATCAGACTCTTATTCTCCCAATCCCATATCGATGTAACCGGCCGGGCAAACATCCTCGCAAATGTGACAGCCGATACACTTGCCGTAATCGGTATCGACGTAACGCCCCATGGCCTGTTGGTCCTTCTTGACCCGGAAGATGGCGTCCTGCGGGCAATAAATGACGCAGTTGTCGCACTCGAAGCACATGCCGCAGCTCATACAGCGTTCGGCCTCGTCGATGACGTCCTGTTCGGAAAGAGATTTAAAACGCTCGTTGAAATTGCCGAGCACTTCCTTGGAGGTAATCTTCGATTCTTCGCGCCGGTGCATGGGCGTGAAGCTGAAGTGGCCCAGGAATAATTTTTCATGGACGATGATCTGGGTGTTGGAGCGGTCTTCGTAATTGTGGATGGCGAAATCGGAACTATCGGTGTTTTGTGCCGGGACATGGTCATAGCTTTCCGGCTCCAGGTCCTGGACGCGCAGTTCGTTCAACAGGCTGAAGTGGTGGACATCGACCTTGGGCCGGCCTTCGGGGTCGGCCCCCTGCAGGTAGCGGTCGATGCCTTCGACGGCGACCGAGGCCTGGCCGATGGCGGTGGTCAGAAGATGCGGCTTGATTACATCGCCGCCGACAAAATGTCCTTCTTTTTCAGGTACTTGATAAACGGCATCGGCATCCATCAGGCCCCAGCCGTTTTCGAAGTCTTCGATTCCGGTGAAGTCGCCGGCCTGTCCCGTGGCGCCGACGATTAAGGCGCATTCGATGTCATAGGCTTGGTCTTCGAGAATTGTCATCTCGCCGTCTGTCCAGTCCGCTGGCGCCACCCGAAGCGCCGTGGCGCGTCCATCGTCGCCGAGGACGACCTCCAACGGCACAAGGCTTTCGTGAATTTCAACGCCTTCGGCGATGCAGGCATTGAGTTCGTGTTCGGTCGCCGGGGCTTTGTCGATGGGGCGGCGGTACACCACCCACACGTCGGCGCCCTGGCGCCGCGCGGCTTCGGCGACATCATGCACGGTGTGGCCGAGGATGACGTTATCGGGACGGTCTTTATCGTGCTCCGTGGTGATGTGTCCGATGCGCCGGGCGACGGCGGCGACGTCCATGGCGGTATCGCCGGCGCCGACGACCAGGACGCGGCCATCCAAGTGCTGAAGCCGGTTCTCATTAAAGGCACGCAGGAACGACATGCCATCGACGCAGTTGGACGCCTCGGCGCCGGGGATCGGCAACGGCTTGCCCGTTTGGGCGCCGATCGCCCAGAAAATGGAGTCGTATTCCTTTTCCAGGTCTTCCACCGAGACGTCGGTTCCGACCCGGGTGTTGAGTTTGACCTCGACGCCCATATCCAGAATTCTTTGGACTTCTCCATCGAGGACATCACGCGGCGTACGGTAACCGGGAATGCCGAACACCATCATGCCGCCCAAGACCTTGTATTCCTCGAAAATGGTGCAGCCGTGACCCTTGAGACGAAGGAAATAGGCCGCCGCCAGACCGGCGCAGCCGCCGCCGATGATGGCGACCTTCTTGCCGGTGTCTTTGCCGGGCTTGGCCAGGCCCATATTGTTTTCCAGGGCCCAGTCGCCGACGTATTGTTCGACGGCGTTGATGCCGACGAATTCCTCGACCTCGTTACGGTTGCAGCCGTCCTGGCACGGCGCCGGACAGACCCGGCCCATGATCGATGGGAACGGATTGGAGGCAACCATGCGCTCGAACGCGTATTCCTGCCACGGGGTTTCTTCGCCCTGGGGTTTGTCGATGCCGCGGGTAATGCCCAACCAGCCGCGCACATCATGGCCGGACGGGCAACTGCCCTGACACGGCGGCGTGCGGTGGACATAGGTCGGGCACTTGTGGCTTTGATCGGCGTGGAAGATTTCCTCTTGCCACGGCCGGTGCGCGTTGTCGCCATCCTCGTAGCGGCGGTAATTCAGTTTGGTGTCGGTCATCGGTTCCCCATTTTCCTCCGGCTATTCCCCCAGACCCATCTGGATATACCCGGACGGGCAAACGTCTTCGCAGATATGACAGCCGATGCACTTGGTGTAATCGGTGTCGACATAGCGGCCAACGGCGTGGCTGTCCTTCTTGACCCGGAAGATCGCATCCTGCGGGCAGTAAATGACGCAATTGTCGCATTCGAAGCACATGCCGCAGCTCATGCACCGTTCACCCTCGTGGATGGCCTGTTCTTCGGTCAGGTTCTCGATGCGCTCTTCGAAGTTGCCAAGAACTTCTTCGGCGGAGATGTGCACTTCCTTGCGCTTACTGCGCTCGTCATAGCCGAAGTGTCCGATGAACAGGTCTTCGTGAGGAATGACCTGGGTAAACGAGCGGTCTTCGTAATTGTGGACGGCAAAATTTTCCGAAGACGTGCCGCGGGTCGGGTTCTGGTCATATTCATCCGGCGTCAACGCCCGCTGGCTTAGTTCGGACAATAAATTGAAATGGAAGACATCGACCTTGGGCCGTTTATCCATCGGGTCGCCGGAAAGCACATGGTCGATCCCATCCGCGGCGATGTAGCCTTGGCCGATGGCGGTGGTCAGCAAGTGCGGGTGGATGATGTCGCCGCCGGCGAAGTGGGTTTCCTTATCCGCAACCTGGTACAGCGGATCGGTATCGATAAAGCCGTTGCCGTTATCGACGGCGTCCAAGCCTTCCATATCCCCCATCTGGCCGATGGCCGACACGATCAAGTCACATTCGATCTCGAACTCGGTGCCTTCCTTGATCACCGGTTTTGCGCCGTCCATATCGCATTCGCACATTTTGAGCGCCGTGGCGCGGCCGTCGGCGCCGACAATCACTTCCAACGGCATCACCCCGCCCTTGATGTCGACACCCTCACGTTTGGCGTCTTCACGCTCGCGTTCCGACGCGGTCATTTCAACGATCGGGAACAGCGACGTCAGAACCACGTCGACACCCTGGCGCCGCATGGTGCCGGCGACATCGTGGGCGGTGTGGCCCAGGACCACGTATTCTGGGCGGTCGTTTTCGTGAGTGGTTTCAATATGGCCGGTGCGCCGGGCCACCGAGGCGACGTCGATAGAGGTGTCACCGCCGCCGCCGACGATTTTTTGCGTCGCGTGTTGAAGGCGGCCCTTGTTGAAGGCTTCCAGGAAATCGACGCCGGTCAGGCAGTTGGGGGCGTCGGCGCCGGGAACCGGCAGGGGCCGGCCGGTCTGCGCGCCGATGGCCCAAAAGACGGCGTCAAAATCCTTCTCAAGCTGTTCGATGGTGACATCGGTGCCGACGCGGGTGCCGGTCTTGACCTCCATGCCCAAGTCCAGGATGCGCTTGATTTCGGCGTCCACCATGTCCCTGGGCGTGCGGTAGCTGGGAATACCGAACACCATCATGCCGCCAAGCTGGTCATGGGATTCAAAAATGGTGATGGCATGGCCGCGTTTGCGGAGCGAATACGCCGCCGCCAGCTCCGCCGGGCCGCCGCCGATGACGGCGACTTTCTTGCCGGTGTCCGCCGCCGGCGCGGGCAGGGCAAGGTTATGTTCGATGGCCCAGTCGCCGACGTATTGTTCGACGGCGTTGATGCCGACGAAATCATCGACCTCGTTGCGGTTGCAGCCATCTTCGCATGGCGCCGGGCAGACACGGCCCATGGTCGCCGGGAACGGGTTGGCCTCGGCCATGCGCTGGAAGGCGTATTCCTGCCAGGTCATTCCTTCCACCGGCGGTTTATCGATGCCGCGGGCGATCTGCAGCCAGCCGCGAATATCGTGCCCGGACGGGCAACTGCCCTGGCACGGCGGCGTGCGGTGGACATAGGTCGGGCATTTGTGGCTGTGGTCGGCGTTGAAAATTTCTTCCTGCCATGGCCGGTGGGCGTTGTCGCCGTCCTTGAAGCGCCGGTTGGTGATTTGGGTCGTGATGGTCATGGGGGCTAAGGTCCTTCCGCCACGGAAATTTCAGGGGCCTTGTCCGTTTCCTTTTCCGGGGCGGGAGCCTCTTCCGGGTCCTCACTGTCTTCTTCGTCGCCTGTATTCTGGCCGTCCATAATGAGGGCGTTGGAGACCAGTTGATGGATGCTGACGACGCCGTCCCTCTCAAAACCGTATAAGGGCATGACCTTGGCGAACTGACTTTTGCAGATCGCGCAGATCGCCGCCATGTGGGTGACGCCGTTATTTTCGGTGACTTGTTTCAATGCCTGCATGCGGGGCTTGGCGCCCTTGACCCGTAACTCCATCAGGTCGTCGGTCAACAGCCCGCCGCCGCCGCCGCAGCAAAAGGTGCTTTCGCGGATGGTGTCGGCGGCCATGTCGGCGTAATTGTTGCAGACCGCCTTGATGATTTCGCGGGGGAATTCGAACTGTCCGCCGGGTTTATCGCCCATCCGCGACGCCCGCGCGACGTTGCACGAATCATGGTAGGTCAGGGTCATGTGGTCGTTGGCGGTCTTGTCGAAATTCAGTTTGCCTTCCTGGATCAGAATGTGGGTGTATTCGCAGATGTGCTGCGGCACCGGATAATTGGGATCCAGGAAATCAAAGGGACCGGCCAGCGTGTTCCAGAAATTGTAGGCGACGCGCCAGGCGTGGCCGCATTCGCCGACGACGATGCGCTTGACGCCTAAATCCTGGGCCGCCTTGCGGATACGTTCGGCGATGTCATGCATTTGCTCGTAGGAACCGATAAACATGGCGAAGTTGGCGGCCTCAGATGCATACGAGCTGAGCGTCCAATTGACCCCGGCCTGATGAAACACCTTGGCATACCCGATCAGGCCGTCAACGTGCGGTTCGGCGACGAAATCGGCGCTCGGCGTGACCAGCAGGATATCGGCGCCTTCCACGTCCAGCGGCAGTTTCACGGGCAAGCCGGTTTCGTCCTCGATGTCTTCTTCCAGGTCTTCCAGGGTCGCTTTCAGGGCCTTTTCGGGGAGCCCTAAATTGTTGCTCTTCTCATGCACCTTGCCGATGATCTCGTTGCAGTACTTCTGGCCCTGGCCGACGCTATCCATGATCTCGCGCGCCGCCATGGAAATTTCCGCGGTGTCGATGCCGTAGGGGCAATAGACGGCGCAGCGGCGGCATTGCGAACATTGATGGAAGTAGGAATACCAGTCGTCGAGGACTTTCTTGGTCATGTCCTTGGCGCCGACCAGCCACGGGAACCATTTACCGGCGAAGGTGAAATAGCGCCGGTAGACTTGGCGCATCAGGTTTTGCCGTGCCACCGGCATGTTCTTGGGGTCACCGGTGCCGAGGAAATAGTGACACTTGTCGGTACACGCGCCGCAATTAACGCAGGAATCCATATACACCTGCAGGCTTCGGTATTTGCCCAGCAGGTCGCCAAACTTGTCGATGGCCCGGTTTTCCCAACCGTCGGTCAGCTCGCCAGGGAAGCCGAGCGCTTTTTGGTGATCTTCCGAGGCGACGAAGGGCTGGCTGTGGGCCATGGCGGCTTCCTGGATCTTCGGAATTTCGATGAAATCCTTGAGATTGGGAACGTCAAAATCAGCCATCGGTTCCCTCCCTATTCACCGGCGCGCGGATACATTTTTGCGGCCCACGGCGCTTGGTGGTGTTGTTCGCGCGGATTATCAACCTGATTACGGGTGGGGCTGAAAAATACGCCGGGCGCATGCAGGAGCTTGGACAGCGGGAAGATGATCATCAGCGTGATGACCAGCCCTAAGTGAATCATCAATACCGGGTCGGCCGGCATCGGCTGCCAGTCGAAATACATCAGCCCCAGGATGAACGCCTTCAAGGCGACGATGTCGGTGCGTTCCACATACTGCATGAACAGGCCGCTGACGAAAATGGCCGCCAACAAGGCCAGCATCAGGTGGTCGGACGGGCTTGAGATGTATCGGACCCGCTCCACCGCGAAGCGCCGGACCCACAATCCGCCCAGGCCGATGACGGCGGCGAAACCGGCGTACAGGCCGAACGGTTGGATGAGGGAGACCCAGAACCAGACCGGCTCGGTGAAATAGCGCAGATGCCGGAGCAACGCCAACAACAACGAGGCATGGAACATCCACCCGAACAGCCAAATCCATTTGTTCGATTTGAACAGGCTTTCGAAGAACACCACTTCACGGAAGATCCGGAAGACAACCCCGCCGGCGGTCGTCGGCGCCGGGGTCACCGCGATTTTAAGGGGGGCAGGGGTCCGCGAATATTGCCTGCCCTTATAGGCCACCCCGCCGACAAGAATCAGCGTCGCAATATAAAATAGAGATGCATAAATTGCAGTGATCATGCCAGTCTCGCGGGGCCCGCAGGCCATGCCGGCGGTGACGCGGTTGCTCTCCTATCCCAAAGGGCTGAGGTTGGAAGGGTTAGATGCAGCCCGTCGGTTTCGGAAGGCCGGCGATTTTACAAGCCTGCTTGGCCGGGCCATAGGGAAACAATTCGTACAGGTACTTGCTGCTGCCTTTTTCTTCACCGAGGGACTTCTTGACCGCCTTGGTCAACACCCGGATGGCCGGGGCGATCTGATATTCCTCATAATAATCGCGAAGGAAATTCACCACTTCCCAGTGGTCATCGTTCATATCGATGTTTTCATCCTGGGCGATTAATTCGGCAAGTTCTTTGTTCCAGACGCTGATGTCGGAGAGGTATCCTTCCTCATCGGCGGCAATGCTGTTGCCGTCTAGTGTGTATTCCATAGCTTTTAATCCTCCTTACAATAATTTTGCGCGGCTTCGCTTACAGCCACGAATTCACGGCGTCGTGTTCGATGGTTAGATCCACGAAGCCTTCATAATCAATCATTTCAATGCCGTCGATAACAGGTTTTTCGCTCAGTCCCCGGGCCGCAAGGTCAGGGCCGAGAACGTATATTTTAAAGTCCCCGGAACGCCCGGCAATTTCGTCGGTTACGCTGGTTCCCTGAAGGGCGCCAAAGACGCCATCCTCTATCAAAAGGATGCCGCTGCCGTTTTTCGCCAGCCTGAGACAACTGGAAAGGGAATTTTTCTCGAACGGCGACTTGTTGACCAAATGAAGCATTTTCGTATCACCACTCATGTCGTTATCACCACGTCCTGGGCGTTCATCAGATCGCTGAGCGCCTTGCTGTCGAGAACTTCCACCGGCACCACAAGGTCATCTTCGCTCAGACCCCGGGCTTCGAGGGATTCCTTTTCGACGTAGAGCTTCTCAACGTCGTAGCCTTCAAGGGCCCGGAAGGTGGGCGAGAAGTTCTTCATGTTGATGGCGTCGGTGTTCTGGTCCTTCTTGATCTGGAAGACGCCGTCGTCCATGAAGACGACGCTGACGTCTTGGTCGAAGGCGGCCGAAATCAAAACCACTTCCAGGCTTTCGAGTGCGTAAACGGTGCCGTAGGGCGCCTTGCGGTTGACGAAAAGGAACCGCTTAACGGGACCGTCAAATTCATCTTCGTATTCT
>DASCOC010000035.1:0-4031 GCA_036011805.1 Rhodospirillales bacterium | reverse complement strand
CAGGCTTGAATCCTTGGTATAACTTGCCGGCGTTTGCAGGAATTCGGCGGCGCCGCGTTCCAAACCCTCAATGCCGGTCTTGATATTGGTGAAATTGAGGGTCGAGATCATGATGATCTGGGCCTTGGTGTCGATGCGTAAAAGCCTGGAAATAGTGGTCAACGCCTGCTTCGGATCGGCACCGATATCGAGAACGATAACCTCTACCTCGGCACCGCGGAATTGCTGAATGGCCTCTTGGCCATCGGCGGGCTTGGCAGTGACTTCTATGCGGGAGTCCCGCTCCAGGATTTTACAGACCTGACCGGCGATAAAATCCTGAGGCCCGACCACCATCGCTTTTACGGGGCCCTCGGCCTGCTTTCCGGATTTGGGATCTGGGGGCGGTGGCGGCATGAAAAAGGGCCGTTTGTATTGTGAAGGACGTTAGTTCTAACAGGCTTCTTAATTAGAGATCAAAACTTCCGTCGAGATTTTACATAACTCCGGCGATTTGACGCATCTCCTTGACGCGGCAGGGGACCGTCCCTATAAGACCCGTGGGCCACGCCCCCCCAACGGGGCGCGACCTTCTGTAAGGAAGGAGACAGATTGTGAACGCATTGACGAAACCGGACACCCGTCCGGCAAACCCCCATTTTTCATCCGGTCCGTGTACGAAGATTCCTGGTTGGTCCCTGGATCAGCTCGAGGATGCTTTTCTCGGCCGTTCCCACCGCGACGCCCTCGGCAAGGCCAAGCTGAAGGACGTGATCACCCGCACCCGCGCCATTCTCGGCATTCCGGACAGCCATATTATCGGCATCGTGCCGGGCGGCGACACCGGCGCCATCGAAATGGCGATGTGGTCGATGCTCGGCGCCCGCGGCGTCGACATGCTGGCGTGGGAAAATTTCGGTTCCACCTGGGCCGCCGACGCCACCAACCAATTAAAGCTGGACGATGTCCGCGTCCTTGACGCGCCCTACGGCGGCCTGCCCGATCTCAACCAGGTCGACAGCGCGCGGGACGTGGTCTTTACCTGGAACGGCACCTCATCAGGGGTCCGGGTTCCCGATGCGGACTGGATCGCCGCCGACCGCCAGGGGTTGACGTTTTGCGATGCCACCTCCGCCGTCTTCGCCATGGACCTGCAATGGGACAAATTGGACGTCACCACCTGGTCTTGGCAGAAATTGATGGGCGGCGAGGCCGCGCACGGCATGATCGTTCTCAGCCCCGCCGCCGTCGAACGGCTGGAAACATATACCCCGCCCTGGCCGCTGCCGAAGGTCTTCCGTATGACCAAGGGCGGCAAGGTCAACCTTGATGTTTTTGAAGGCATCACCATCAACACGCCGTCGATGTTGTGCGTCGAGGATGCCCTGATCAGCCTCAAATGGGCCGAGGCCGCCGGCGGTCTCAAGGGTATGATGGCCAGGGTCGATGCCAACGCGGCGGCGACGTTCGCCTGGGCCGACACCGCGCCGTGGATTGAATTTTTGGCTAAGGACCCGGCGACACGCTCGACCACCTCTGTCTGCCTGACGGTCGCCGATCCGTGGCTGCAAACCCAGGACGATGATTTCCGGGCCGGAATCGGCAAGCGCATATCCGATCTTTTGGATAAAGAAGGCGTTGCTTACGATATCAAGCACTACGTATCGGCGCCGCCGGGCCTGCGCATCTGGAACGGCATGACGGTGGAAACGTCGGACCTGGAAGCCCTGTTCCCGTGGCTGGATTGGGCCTGGGCGACCATCAAGGCGGAAGCCAGCGGCGAAGGAGACGGAGCATGAGCAAAGTCTTGATTTCCGACAAGATGAGCCCGATGGCCGAAGCCTGCCTGAAACAGGCCGGTATCCAGGTCGATGTTATCACCGGCCTGGACAAGGACGGCCTGCTCGACATCATCGGCGATTATGACGGTCTGGTGGTGCGCTCATCGACCAAGGCGACGGCGAAGGTGATTGAGGCGGCGACCAAGCTCAAGGTCATCGGCCGCGCCGGCATCGGTGTCGATAACATTGATGTAGACGCCGCCACCGCCAAGGGCATCGTCGTCATGAATACGCCGTTCGGCAATTCCATCACCACCGCCGAGCATGCGATTTCCTTGATGCTGGCCGTGGCCCGGCAAATTCCTCAGGCCAATTCGTCGACCCATGCCGGCAAGTGGGAAAAATCGCGGTTCATGGGAGTCGAGTTGATGGCCAAGACGCTTGGCATCATCGGCTGCGGAAATATCGGCTCGATCGTCGCCGACCGCGCCCAGGGCCTGAAGATGAAGGTCGTCGCGTATGATCCCTTCCTGACCCCGGAACGGGCCGATGCCATCGGCGTTGAGAAGGTCGAATTGCCGGAATTGTTCAAGCGCGCCGATTTTATCAGCCTGCACACGCCACTGACAGACGCCACCCGTGACATCATCAACGCCCGCGCCATCAAGAAAATGAAGAAAGGCGTGCGCATCATCAACTGCGCCCGCGGCGGCCTGATTGTCGAAGAAGACCTCAAAAAGGCCCTTGAAAGCGGCGATGTCGCCGGCGCCGCGCTCGACGTGTTCGCGAATGAGCCGGCCGAGGATAACCCCTTGTTCGGCATGGAAAATGTCATCGCCACCCCGCACCTGGGCGCGGCGACGACGGAAGCCCAGGAAAAGGTCGCCGAACAGGTGGCCGAACAGATCGCCGATTTCCTGACCACCGGCGCCGTCGCCAATGCGCTCAATATGGCTTCGGTGTCGGCGGAAGAAGCGCCCCGCCTTAAGCCCTATATGACGTTGGCCCAGCAATTGGGAAGCTTCGCCGGACAGGCGACCCACTCGGCGATTAAGGAGGTCACCATCGCCTTTGAAGGGCTTTGCGGACAATTGAACTGCCGGCCGTTGACGGCGGTCGTCCTGCAGGGGCTTTTGTCGCCGTTGATGGAAGGCGTCAACATGGTCAATGCGCCGTCCATCGCCAAGGATCGTGATATCCACATCCGTGAGATTCGCTCCGATGAAGCCGGCGCCTTCCAGACCCTGATTACGCTGACGGTGACGACCGAAACCCAGACTCGCACCATCGCCGGGACCCTGTTCAACGAGGAACCGCGTGTTGTTCAAATCAAGGGCATCCCCATCGACGCCCAACTGGGGCCGAACATGATTTACATTACCAACGGCGATGAACCCGGCATCATCGGCGGCGTCGGTACTATTTTGGGCGACGCCGGCCTCAATATCGCCACCTTCCACCTCGGCCGTGCCGATCAGGGTGGCGACGCCATCGCCTTGATTGAGGTTGACGGAGAGCCCGATGCCGGTTTGCTGCAAAGAATTACGGCGGTGCCGCACGTCGTGACCGCGGTGGCGATGAAGTTCTAGGGACGGCCCAGGGCGGCGATTAGTCGCACAACACCTAGCGGCGTTCCTTGGGGATATCCAGCGGCGATTTTCCGGCTGCAATCTGCGCTCCGTGGCCGTGGCTGCCGGTCTGCGGGCAGCAACGCGAATGCCGCTGTCATTGACATATTTCGAAACCTTTCGACACCCCCTTGAATTGCGATATTGGCGTAAGTTCCGTCAACTCAATTATCGACGAATGGGAAATCCCATATAATTTTGGGGCTGCCCCGGCCTGCGTATGCCACTTAGCGATGACAGCCTCTAAATAATTTAATTTCAGTTCGATAATTCACAACTTTTGAAAGGAAATGTCATGAGTAATAATTTCGGGAAAATTTGCACCGTTGCGCTAAGTGTTGTCATCCTGGCGTCAAGCGTCTCAAACGTTTTTGCGGACAATCACGTAGCTAGAGTTAACAAAGTATTCCAAGGCTTCATGTCCAAAATTACCAATGAGAAGGTCATTAACGCGCTAAAGGCTTCCAACGCGAAACGTGCGAATTTGACGCAAGCACAGATAGATAAACTTGAAAAAACGTGGCAGGCACAACGCAAGGCATCGAAAAGGCCGCTCATCGACACGATCGTAAAAAATGACGTCGCGGAGCATTTGCGCGGGGTTCGGGAGGCCAGCGGCGGCCAAATCAGTGAAATCAATTTG
>DASCOC010000034.1:0-9798 GCA_036011805.1 Rhodospirillales bacterium | reverse complement strand
AATTAAAAATTAATGGGTCCTGACCCTAGATACATTCTGAAAAACCCAGGAAACATCTCTTGGTTATTATTTTATGCCCTGAAATCAAAAGGGTCACTATTAAAGCAGACTTTTTTAACCATATTGGCGCAAAAAATTCCATCGGCACATTGAGGAGAACATGAAATGGCAAGGCATTTAGTTACAAATAAATATCCCCATGAGCATGAACTTGGCGCGATTCTTGAGGGAATCCGTACGGAAATACTCAAAGGCAGCCATCGGATGACCCACGACGGAAACCCCCAAACCCGGCATCTCGCAGGGTCTGTCATCGATTGCAATAAAAATGCCCTGGCGCTGTTGAACGAGGCCATGGGCCTCGTGCAGGCTCAGTCCAGGATTTAAGGCAGCAAACGTCCGGTCCCTCCGTTCCCGCCGTAACCCGGCTGGGTGATCGACCGAAACTTGGGCCTCGAATTAGGGCTATTCGCTGATGTTTAGCCGGTTTACTTAACGCCATCGTTTCCCCGCCTTTTTTTGCCAATGTCTTTTTTTACGAGACGTTTTGGGCCACAGTCCCGGAATGGATTTTTCATTGACCGAGGACCAGCGGCTGTTCAGCGATTCCGTTAAGGGTTTCGCCGAACGCCACCTTGCCGACGGAGCGCTGGCCCGCGCCCACGCAGGCACCTTTCCCTGGGATATCGCCAAACTGATGGCCGAACACGGGCTGTTGGGAATCACCATCGCCGAGGCCGATGGCGGCCAGGGCGGCGACCTGATGGACGCCATCATCGCCACCGAACGAATCGCTGCCCTGTGCCCGCGCAGCGCCGACGTATTGCAATTTGGCAGTTTCGGGCCGATCCGGGTATTGGCCGAATACGGAACGGATGAACAGAAAAGCCGCGTTCTGGCCAAGCTTCTCGCCGGTGAGGCGCTGATCGCCGTCGCCATGACCGAATCCGATGCCGGTTCCGCCGTCACCGACCTTCGCACCACCGCGACCCCGGATGGCGACGGGTTCAGGATCAACGGTTCAAAGGTATTCACCTCGCACGGGCCGGAAGCCGATTATTTTCTGGCCTATGTGCGGTTCGGCCCCGGCGTCGGCGGCATCGGCTCGGTGTTGATCGAAAGGGCCGCGGAGGGCTTTTCCAACGGCCAGGCGACCCGCTACATGTCAGGCGATGAATGGACGCCGTTGTTTTTCGATAATCTGTATGTCGGGCCGGAAAACGTGCTGTTGGGCGAAGGCGGATTCAAGAAACAGATCGCCGGTTTCAATGTCGAACGCATGGGCAATGCGGCGCGATCGCTGGCGTTGGGTCAATTCGCCTTCGACGTGGCGCGGGAGCATGCCTTGACGCGTCAACAATTCGGCCGGCCGTTGTGCGAATTCCAGGGCTTGCAATGGAAATTCGCCGACATGAAAACGCAGTTGGATGCCGCCCGGCTGTTGTTGTATCGGGCCGCGACCAACGCCGATAAGGGCTTCCCGGACGCCCATGAGGCCGCCATCGCCAAGGTGTACTGCAACCGCGCCGGGTTTGATGCCGCCAACGAGGCGATGCAGATTTTGGGTGGCGCCGGATACAGTCAGGACTCGCTGGTCGAATACTGTTTCCGCCGCACCCGGGGCTGGATGATCGCCGGCGGTTCGGTTGAAATTCTGAAAAACAGGATCGCCGAAGGAATCTTTGATCGGCGCTTTTCCCAGCGACCGCCGAAATCCGGCTAGGCTTTTGCCATGCCCCCCGCCGGAACCGTTACCGAAGCCCTGTTCGCTCCCCAAACCATCGCCTTGATCGGCGCGTCGAGTGATCCGGCCAAGAACACCGCCAGGCCGCTGCAATATTTACGCAAGCACGGCTTCAAGGGCGGCGTATTTCCCATCAATGCCGCCCGCGAAGAGGTCTTGGGTGAAAAAGCCTGGCCCGATCTCGCCGCCGCCACCGAGGCGGCCGTGGCAAGCGGGGGCGGTGCCATCGATCATGCCTATATCATGGTGCCGGGCCACGCCGTGCCCGGGGTGATTTCGGAGTGTGCCGCCGCCGGGGTTAAGGTCGCCTCCATCTATTCCGACGGGTTCGCCGAAACCGGTAAAGACGGTTTGCGACTTCAAGACGACATGGTCGCGACCGCACGGGCAGGGGGGCTGCGCCTGATCGGGCCCAATTCCATGGGTGTCGTCAACCTGCATGCCGCCATGGGGATGACCACCAACGCCGCCTTGGAAGCCCCCGGCCTGGCCCCCGGTCCGTTCTCGGTGATTTCGCAAAGCGGCACGGCGCTGGGGGCGTTGCTGTCCCGGGGTCAGGCCCGCGGGTTCGGGTTCTCGAAATTATTGTCGATCGGCAACGAATCCGACCTCAGCGTCGGCGAGGTTGTCGACTTTCTGGTGGATGACCCCGACACCGGCGCGATATTGCTGTTCCTGGAAACGCTGCGGCGCGCCGAAGATCTCGACCTTGCCGCGCGCCGCGCCGGTGCCGCCGGTAAGCCGGTGATCGCCTACAAGATCGGGCGTTCCGATGCCGGTCAACGGATGGCGGTTTCTCATTCCGGCGCGCTCGCCGGACCCGATGCGGCGGCGACGGCATTTTTCCGCCACCACGGAATCGTCCGCGTCGATACCCTGGAAGCGCTACTGGAGACGCCGAATTTGATGACCGGCCACGGATTTGCCACCGGGCCCGCCTCCGGGCGACGCGTTGCGGTGATGACAACCACCGGGGGCGGCGCCGCCATGGTGGTTGACCGCTTAGGGCTAGCTGGGGTGGACTTCGCCGTGCCGCCCGCCAGTGTTGCATCCCGCCTCGATGGATTGGGAATCCGCGTCGGGGGTTCGCCGGTCATTGATGTCACCATGGTCGGCGCCCGGCCCGATGTTTACGGCCCGGTGCTGGCGGATTTGTTGGCGGACAACGGCAACGACGCGGTGATCTGCGTCGTCGGCTCGTCGGCGCAATTCCGCCCCGATGTGGCGGTGCAGCCGATTATTGAACAAGGAGGGAGCGAAAAGCCGCTGGCCGTCTTTTGCGTGCCGGAAGCGGGCGACTCCCTAAAGGCGCTTGCCGAGGCCGGGATCGCCGGGTTCCGCACCCCGGAATCCTGCGCCGATGCGGTTTCCGCGTATCTCGACTGGACCGGACCTATCGATGCGCCGGTTCCGGTATTGCCGCCGACGGTAAACTCCTTATTAAAATCTGATGGCGGTGAACGCCTCGACGAAGCGGCGTCGCTAGCGCTGTTCGAGGCGTTGGGGGTTACCTGTACACCACGGTATGTGCTGGCCGCGGGGCAGGCGCCGCCGCCGGGTCTCGATTATCCGGTCGCGGCCAAGGTGTTGTCCGCCGACATCGCCCACAAGACCGAAGCCGGCGGCGTGGTTCTTAATATTCCGGATCAAGCCGCGCTCATGGAAGCCACGGCGGAGATTTTAAAAAACGCCGAAACGGCGCATCCGGAGGCTGGCCTCAAAGGGGTCCTAGTGCAGCAGATGCAAACGGGATTGGCCGAGGTGTTGGTTGGCTATCGCCTGGATGCCGTCGCCGGGCCGGTCGTGGTCCTGGGCGTCGGTGGGGTGCTGACGGAAATATACAACGACGCCGCGGTGCGCGTCGCCCCGGTGGACATGGAAACGGCGCGGGAAATGATCGCCGAGGTTCGCGGGCTGGCCCCCATCACAGGCTATCGCGGGCAAGCCGAAGGCGATCTGGAGGCCCTGGCCGCCGCCGTTGTCGCGGTCTCGGCGCTGGCGCTTGCCGACGGCGTTGTCGAGGCAGAAATTAACCCGCTGATCGTCAAGGCCGAAGGCCAAGGGAAAGATAAGGGGGTTTGTGCCGTCGACGGGTTGATTGTATTTGCGGAGGAGAGCGGATGAAACGCGCCGTCGTCGTCATCTGCGATGGGCTTCGGGCCGACATGGTGCGCCAAGACACCACCCCCAACCTGTGGACGATGGCCGCCGACGGGCATGCCTTTACCAACCATGGGGGCGTCTTTCCCTCGACCACCCGGACCACGTCGGCATCCATCGCCACCGGTTGCCTGCCGGGCCGCCACGGGTTGGAGGGCAACTGCATGGCCATTGACGAAGGCGACGGATTGGTGCCGGTGAACGTCGGCCATCCGGATTTCCGCGACCGGCTGCGCAAGGCGACCGGGCAGACGTTGCGGGTGCCGACCCTGGCCGAACGCGTCGCAGATCACGGCGGCAGCATCGTATTCTCGAACGTTTCTCCCGGCGCCGCTTATTTTCAGGACCCGGACGGCCACGGCCACGTCTACCACCGGGATGGTTCCTTCGGGCCGGGGTTGACGCGATTGCCGGTCGCCGAAGGCCTTTCCGTCAGCCACGACGTCTCCGGTGACGCCGATATGACGGAACGGTTTTGCGACGACGTGGTTGGCGGCCGCCGCCCCGTCTTGGCGCTGATGTGGATGTGCGAGCCGGACCACACTCAGCATGCGGTGTCCTTGGGTTCGCCCGAGCATCTGGCGGTCCTGGCCCGGGCCGATGCCAATGCCGGGCGCGTTATCCGGGCGGCCCGGGAAACGGCGGACGGCGATGATGTGCTGCTGATCGTCGCGTCGGACCACGGCCACGAAACCGTGGACCGCATCATTCCGCTGGAATCCATGCTGATCGGCGCCGGCCTCAAGGATGGTCCCGGCAGCCATGACGTGGTGGTGGCCTCCAACGTCTTCAGCGCCCATGTCTATGTCGCGCCCGAGGCACAGGGGCGCATTGCCGACATCGTCAGTTTCCTGGAGACCGCTGATGATGTTGATCGGGTCTTCGCCGGTGATGATCTGGCCAAGGTCGGGCACCGCACCGATTCCCCGCTCGCCGTTTCGGTTACCCCCAAACGCACCGATGACGCCAACGAATTCGGAATCCCCGGCATCAACGCCGCCTTCGATGACCCACTTTCTTATGAGACTCGAATCGGCTGCGGCCAACACGGCGGGCTGGGCACGTTCGAGCAGCATCCGTTTCTGGCCATGATGGGCGGCGGTTTCGGCGCGGGGGCTCATACGGATGATCAGAGTTCGGCCATTGACCTGGCGCCGACGATTCTCCGGCATCTGGATTTGCCTGTCGACGGCATCGACGGCAAACCGTTAGCCAAAGGCTAATCGATGGTCGCCGAGGAAAACCCTTGGACATCGCGGCTCGGTCTTCTGGTGATGACCCATGTCGCCGGCACCATCAGCATCGTCTCGGTGCTGGCCATGGCGCCCGTCATTACCCGTGACCTTAGCCTCAGCGCCGCCGAATTCGGTTTCTTCGTCACCACCTATTACGGCGCCCAGGCGGCTTTCTCGATTCCTGCCGGCGGTCTGGTGGACCGGGTCGGGGTCGGCAAGGCGCTGGTCATCTGCCACGCGATCATGGTCGCCGGCGCGCTGTTGTTTGCCCACGCCGGGAGTTTCGAGGCGGCACTGGCGGCGCTGGCGGTGATGGGAATGGGTTATTCGATCTCTAACCCGGCGACGGCGCGGGGTGTCTTCGAATGGTTCCCGCCGGAACGCCGGGCCACGGCGATGGGCATCAAACAGGTCGGCGTCCCCTTGGGCGGCATGCTGGGCGCCGCCAACGGGGCGCTGGTAACGCTTGTCGCCTGGGGGCCCATCATGGCCGGCGTCGCCGTGCTGGTCTTTATCAACGGGGTGTTGTGCCTCAGACTGGCTCGCTTGCCTGCGTCCGGAACTCGGCAGGATGGCCAACATCCTCTCGCCAATATTCGCGAAGTCATGAAGGACCGGAATATCAACCGGTTAGTAATTATTAATGGGTTTTACAATTTCGGGCAGACCAATTTCTTCGCCTTTTTGACGTTGTTCCTGCGCGAGGTGGCCCAGGCCAGCCAGCCGATGGCGAGCCTCGCCATCGGCATCGCCCAAGCCGCCAGCGCCGTTGCCCGGATCAGTTGGGGCGTCGTCAGCGACACCGTTTTCGGCGGACGGCGCAAGGGGCTGACGGTGGGATTGGGCGCGGCGGGGGTGGTTGGCCTGGCCGCCATGGTGCTGGTCGGGCCGGGTAACGGGGTCTTCTTAGGGCTGGGCCTGGCGATGGTGTTGGGATTGACGATTGCCTCGTTCGCGCCGTTGATCCAGACGTTGTCGGTGGAATCGACGGAACCGCGCCTAGCCGGGTCGTCGCTGGGCTATAACATTTTCGGCACCCATATCGGCGGCATGATCGGCCCGCCCATCTTCGGCGCCATCGTCGATGCCAGCGGGACGTATGAGGCGGGTTGGTTAATGACGGCGGCGGTTCTCGGGGCCGGGGTGCTGATCCTGGCGTTCGGGTTCAAGGAACGGGGTCGGTCGTAAAATAAAGCCGCGACACCACCGGCGCCATGATTCTGGTGCCTTAGCCCTTTTGGTTGACCGCATCCAGGGTGCAGCGCTGGATGTTGCGCTCGGCGATCATGTCCTGGGAACCATTGTTGTATTTCTGGTAGTGGGGCGTTTCGCGGTGGGCATCCAGGCCGGCGGCGTCGGAATAGACCTCATAGAAGAAGAAGGTGTCCGGGTCGCTTTCATCGTTAAGCACCTGGAATTGCTGGCACGCCTCTTCGTCGCGGACGGCGGCCTCGGCGTTTTCCAAAATCAAGGCACGGAAGGCATCGGCGTTTCCGGGCTTCAGCTTGATGGTGACGAATATGGCGAACTGGCTCACGGCGGGTCCCTCCCTGACGGTTTGATGACGTTTGCCGGATACCATACGGTGTCCTAAAGTGTGCCGCAATTAGCCAGGATTATATAAACGGGAAGGACAGCTATATGGCCCGAGACGGCGATATCATTCGCACCGCGGACATTTGCGACGACCACGAATTCACGGTCTTGGTCTGCCAGACGGCATTCGTCGATTACGCCAAACGCACCCACTTCCACGGCGAGGTGGAGACCTTTTCAACGTTCGAGGACAACAAGGGCGTCCGCGAGGTGATAGCCGAAGGCGGCGCCGGCAAGGTCCTGGTCGTCGATGGCCAGGGCTCCAGGCGCCGGGCGCTGTGTGGCGGCAATATCGCGGCGGAAGCCCAGGCCCACGGCTGGGAAGGGCTGGTCTACAACGGTTGTATCCGCGACCAGCACGAATTCACCGATCTGGATTTCGGCGTCAAGGCCATCGGCACGACGCCCTTGAGGCCGCGCACCGACGGCATCGCCAAAGTCGGGGTGCCGCTGTATTTCGGCGGCATCACCTTCACCCCCGGTGATTATCTTTATGCCGATGTCGACGGGGTTATTGTCATGCCGAAACCGGTGCATGGGTAAAATGGCCGACGACTTTAAGACCCTGCATCAAATCGTCCAGGCGGCGCAGGAAAACCTGGACGAAAAACCCTGGGATTATCTGATTGGCGGCGCCGATACGGAAACCACCGTCAAACGAAACCGCCACGGGCTGGATTCCCTGGCGTTCCGGCCCCGGGTGCTGAACGACGTCACCGGTCTGGATATTTCGGGTTCGCTGTTTGGCCAAAAACTCCGTATCCCGGTGGTGTTGGCGCCGATCGGATCGTTGCAGGACCTGCACCCCGATGGCGGCGCCGCCCCGGCCAAGGCGGCGGCGGACTTCGGCATCATGTCGATGCTGTCGTCGGTGTGCCTGCCGGGGCTGGAAAAGGTCGCCGAAGAATCGCCCGGCGGCCACCGGATCTTTCAGCTTTACGTGCGCGGTGATGATGCTTGGGTCGATGATTTCGCGACCCGCGCCATTGCCTGCGGCTATACGGCGTTTTGCATGACCGTGGACCTGGACTATTACGGACGCCGGGAACGCGATATCGCCAAGGGGCACATGTCGACCTCACGCCGGACCATGTCCACGGGCGAAGACTTCCAGAAAAACCTGAACTGGGACCATGTCAAACGGTTCAAGGACAGCCATGACATTCCATTGGCGCTGAAGGGCATCGCCACCGCCGAAGACGCCGGACGCGCGGTGGAACTCGGCGTCGAGGCCATATATGTGTCCAACCACGGCGGCCGTCAGCTGGATCACGGCCGTGGCGGCATCGACGTCTTGCCGGAGGTCGTCAAGGAAGTCGGCGGCAAGGCGGAAATCATCATCGATGGCGGTTTTTACCGCGGCGCCGACGTGGTCAAGGCGATGGCGCTTGGCGCCGATGCCGTCGGGTTGGGCCGGCTTCAGGGCTATGCCATGGGGGCGGCGGGTCAGGCCGGGGTTGTCCGGATGCTGGAACTGCTGGAAACCGAAATTGAGATTTGCCTAGGGCTGTTGGGCGTAACCGGTATCAAAGACCTGGATGAAAGCTACCTGCACCCGGCCCCGTCGGTGACCGAGCCGCATGTGTTGAGCGCTTTTCCGTTGCTTGAGGAAGATTACTGAGTTCGAGACCTAGTCTTCTTCTTCGGTGAGAAATTCATAAATCCGCGTGAAGTCGCTTTCCGGCAGAGCCTCGTCGCAGCGCCGCCAAAGGTCGACGATGGTTTCGGCGACCGCCGTCGGCGTACCGGCGGCCTTGGCGTTATCCAGAAACAGGCCGACATCCTTGGTCAGCAGCTTGGTCTTGAAGCCGGCGTCGTAGCTGCCGGTGAGAATTCGTTTGGGGAATTTATCGCTGGTTGCCGTGTTCTGGCCGGTTGAGACATTGACCACGTCGAGCAGGGTTTTCATGTCGATCCCTTGGGACAGCCCGAAGGCAACGGCTTCCGAGGTCGCCGCCATGGCGGTGCCGGACAGGAAATTGTTCAACAGCTTCACGGTTTGACCGTGGCCGGCCTTGTCGCCGACGTGGAACAGGTTCTTGGCGATGGCCATCATGACGTCACGATGACTTTCCAGCACGCCTGAAGGGCCTCCCCACATGACGGTGATGGTGCCGGCCTTGGCGCCGGACTGGCCGCCCGATACCGGCGCGTCAATATATTGGATTCCGGCGTCGGCGAGGATTTGACCGGCTTCCTGGGCCGCTTCCAGGCCGATGGTGGAGAGATCAATGACCACCGAGACGGCGCGATCTTGCATCGCCGCCAGGTCCCGGGCAACGGCCAGCGACACCGGCCCGTCGGGCAGGCTGAGGAACAGGGTATCGACCACGGCCGCAAGCGCGTCCAGGGACTCCATGGGTTTGGCACCATCGGGGGCAAGGCCGGCGGTGCCGGCTTTGTCGAAAACCGAGAGATCGAACCCCGCCGCGGCGATGTTGGTGGCCATGGGACCGCCCATCTGGCCGAGACCGGCAAAACCGAAGCGCCCCCCCGCCTTATCAGCCGTCATTATTCGATCCCTTCGGAATCCATATTGGCGACGTCGATGCCTTCCGCCTGGAACACTTCCCGGGCGATGCGGAAGGCCTCAACGCCTGCCGGAATACCGCAATAGATGGCGATTTGAATCAACACCTCGCGGATTTCCTTGAGGCTGACGCCGTTGGTCAACGCACCCAATAGGTGCAACTTGAACTCGTGCTGACGATTCAACGCCGCCAACATACCGAGGTTGAGGATGGAACGCTGTTGTTTGGTCAACACGCCGCGGCCCCAACTGCCACCCCAGCAGTGCTCGGTCACCATGTTCTGGAAGTCCCTGTTAAAGTCATCGGATTTGGCCAGCGCCGCGTCCACATACTCCTCGCCCAGCACTTCCTTGCGGATGGTTAGGCCAATATCGAATTGTTCAGATGCCATTGTTTAAGAAGCCTCCTTTAATTGAAATAAAATTGGAAAATTGCGGCCAAATCCTGAACCGATCATCTGCTTCGAAACCATTCTGATCAACATATTATGGCCTCGAAAACAACATAAAAAACCCCCTGTTTTCGGTATTTG
>DASCOC010000033.1:0-18385 GCA_036011805.1 Rhodospirillales bacterium | reverse complement strand
CCATGAGTCGCAGGCATCGTTGCCTACCTCACATCTCGGTTCGAAATTCCGCCAGCACTCCAAAAGGTATTTGGCCGAGCCGAAATCCTGGTCGCGAACAAATCCTCGAGTCGAGCGGTAGCGGGCGGCGGGTGGGTTTTTCCAAATTCCCGTCCATCATGGCTCGTTCCCGTTGAACCGGCCTGGTCGCGCATGGTTGCAGCAACACCAACCGTGGCTCGTACGAAAATAGTCCTTCCTGATTTGGCGCTATCGATTTTATCCGACATTACCCCAACAACTCCTCAATCTGGACCCGATGGTAGACGATGATATCGCTTCGGGGAAGGCATATACGGGTATTTGGCTGTAGGGTGGATAGCGGACATCCGGCCCGCGCGCCGCTTACCCCCGGCGTTGGAATATTGGCATCATGTTGTTGGCCGGCATGGCGATGGTTTCGGTGTGCGCCAGGCCGTTTGCCGCCGCCTCGATGACGGCTTCGAGGTCGCGGATGCCCCAGGCGGGATCGCGGCTTTTGAGGCTGTCGTCGAACTTGGCATTGGACGGCGCCGTGTGCCCGCCGCCCCGGACAAGGGAAATCCCATATCAGCAAAGGGTTGTCGATGCCCGAAGCGGTGTGTTAGGCAAGGCCCATGATCGATCGTATTAAAGCCATGATCCTGGGCGATGGCGCTGGTAATGGTGTGGGCGCCGGGGCGGAGGGTTCCGACAGTGAAACCGACGCCGCGGAAGTGGCGGCGGTCGCCTTGCTGGTCGAAGCCGCGATAATGGACGGCGATTTCGACGCCGACGAACGCCACGTCATCGCCCGGCTGCTGGTTGAGCGCTTCGGCTTCGAGGCCGCCGATGTCGAGGACCTGATCGCCACCGGCGAGCGGGCGGTGGCGGATTCGCACCAGCTTTATGCCTTCACCAGCGTCGTCAAGCAGGGCTTCGATTTTGACCAAAGGATCGAATTGATTGAAATGCTGTGGGAGGTCGCCTATGCGGACGGCGAGCTGCATGATTTCGAGGCGTCCCTGGTACGCCGGGTCGCCGGCCTGATCCATGTCTCGGACCGCGACAACGGGGCGGCGCGAAGACGGGTGCTGAATCGCCTCGGCGCTTCCGGCCCGGCGTCATAAAAATGGATTCTTTTAAAAGACTTGCAACGGCGGCAAAAAGTTCTTTAATCCTAGGCCAAGGCCCGCAACGGAGAAAAAAATGACCTACATCGTCAACGAAAACTGCATCAAATGTAAACTGATGGACTGCGTCGAAGTCTGCCCCGTGGATTGTTTCTACGAGGGCGAGAACATGCTTGTCATCCACCCGGACGAATGCATCGATTGCGGCGTCTGCGAGCCCGAGTGCTCGGTCGAGGCCATCGTTCCCGATACCGAGCCCGATGTCAGCAAGTGGCTCGAGATCAATACCGAATATGCGTCCAAATGGCCCAACATCAACCGCATGGGCGAGCCCCCCGCCGATTCCGACGATTGGCGCGGCAAACCCGATAAAGCCGAATTATTCAACCCCAACCCCGGAAAAGGCACCTGAACGGGGGAAAATAGCGCCCTTTCAGCTCATTTGGGGCGGGTTTGTCCCGTTTTCCCGGTGAATTTCGGTTAATTTACCGGCTTTTTTCCTCATCTCCCTCCCATACCAGGTCTAGGGCGTTGGATTCGGGGGTTTTTTCGGGCCTATTTTTGTGTTATAATGGCTTTCGCCGGCCGTTCGAGGGCCTTTTTTTAATGCCCAACCGGATTGCGCCGGTATTTGGTTAATGTATCCGATGATTTGATGATTGAGGCCGCAAGGCCAGGAGAAGCGAAAACGATGCCTAAAACCGCAGCGAAAAAACCGGCCAAGAAACCAGCCAAAAGCGCGGCCAAGAAAACAGCGAAGAAAACCGCTAAAAAACCGGCCCAAAAACCGGCCCAAAAACCGGCCAAGAAACCGGCAAAGACCGCGGCCAAGAAACCGGCCAAGAGCGCGGCCAAGGCCCCGGCTAAGAGCGCGGCCCAGAAATCAGCAAAGGCCCCGGCCAAGAAACCGGCCAAGAAAAAAATGCTGTTTAAGCCCGGCGATTTTGTCGTCTATCCGACCCACGGCGTCGGCAAGGTTACCAGCGTCGAGATTCAGGAAATCGCCGGTCACAAGCTCAAGCTTTTCGTGATTTCCTTCGAAAGCGAGCGGATGACGTTGAGGGTGCCGGTCAGCAAGGCGACCACGTCGGGGCTGCGCAAGCTGAGCTCGCGCAGGATGATGGATACCGCCATGGAAACCCTTAAAGGTAGGGCCCGGGTCAAGCGCACCATGTGGAGCCGCCGCGCCCAGGAATACGAGGCCAAGATCAATTCCGGCGACCCCCTGGCCATCGCCGAAGTCGTCCGTGACCTTCACCGCAAGGCCGGCCAGCCCGATCAGTCCTTTTCGGAACGCCAGATTTTCGAATCGGCGCGTGATCGCCTGGCCCATGAACTGGCGGCGGTGGACCGGATCGACCTCGAGGCGGCAACCGAAAAAATGGAAGACCTTCTTAAGGCCGCTTAACAAGCGCGGCGTTGGGAGCATAAGGGCGGTGGACATGGCCCTTGAAAAAATTATTTCCGGTGGACAAACCGGCGTCGATCGCGCGGCGCTGGACGCGGCGCTGGCCGGCGGTTTTCCCTGCGGCGGCTGGGCCCCCAAGGGCCTGGACGCCGAGGACGGTGTCATCCCCGCCCACTACCCCTTGGACGAATGCGGGCAGGCGGGCAGCGAGGAACGCACCCGGCTCAACGTCCGCGATTCCGATGCCACCCTGATCCTGACCCAAGGCAAAGAAATAGCAGCCTTAGACGATGGCACCGGGTTGACCGTCGAATGGGCTTCAAGGCTGTCCAAGCCCTATCTGGTCGTCGATCTGGACCAACCGACAGATCCTGACGGCGTCGCCCAATGGCTGCAAGGGGCCAGCATTTTAGTCCTTAATGTCGCCGGCCCCCGCGAAAGCACGGTTCCCGGCATTTACCGATCCGCCTTTGAGTTCATCAACGCCCTGCTGGACGTCATTCAACGATAATCTTAGCCCGCGTCCCGGGCTTCAGCCTCTCGCCGGGGCGGAGCCCATTCAGGGTTTCGAACCAGCGCAGCCGGAACGCCTCGAACGGGAAACCGGCGGCGAGGCTCTTGGCCGTGTCTGCGTCCTTCACGGTGACCACCTTGATCCGGAGCGGCTTGACGGCGTCGGCCTCGTCCTGGGAGATGCGGCGGAAGCTGTAGGTGGCGCGCCGGAAATCGAGGTTAAGCCGTTCGGTCATTGCCGGTGGCGTGATGAAGGCGAGCCTGAATATTCGATCGGGTCCGCCGCGAAGGACGATCAGGCGAATGTCTTTGTTGTTGGCACGGGTGCCGGCGGTGGCGGCCTCCATGCCGTTAATGGAAATCCGCTGCATGCCTGAAAGCGACAATCCGCGGGCCCAGGTGTTGGCGATGTAGCCACTGAGCGAGCGCGCCTTGCGGGCCGATTTTTCCTTGGCCATATCGAACACCATGACCGATTTTTTTGGCCCCTTGGCGACTACCTGGCGGGGCGAGTTAAACAGCACGAAGCCGGGCGGCGCTTCGAAGCGGATGCCCAATTCCGGATGAATGAATTCCCGGCCCCGGCGCACCCCTTGTTCGGGATCATCGCCGAAGACCATGGCATCGATCTGGTTCAGAAATTGTTCTCGCCGGATGACCTTCACCCCTTTGCTCGCTGCTTTTTCCAGGCCGATGGCCTGATTGATGCGCTCGGCGGTTCGCGGGTGGGTGGACATGATGTTGTTGGTCTGATCTTCCTTGTCACCGGCCATCGCCCGTTCCAGCTCGGCATGGGCCTGCATCTTGGAGAAAAAGCTGGTCATGGCCTGGGGGGCATACCCGGCCCGGCTCAGGTACCTGACGCCGAGCCGGTCGGCTTCCAGTTCCTGTTCGCGGGAATAGCTCTGCAACGCGGCTTGCGCGCCGAAACCGACAATCTGGCCGACGCCTGACGGCACCCCGGCGGCGCTGCCCAACACGCCCAGCACCATCAGCCCTAGGTTGGTGGCCTGGGCGGTGGAATAGCGTTGCGCCGTGTGCCGCGCCGTGACGTGGCCGATTTCGTGGGCCAGAACGCCGGCCATTTCGGCCTCGTTCTCGGCCAGCGCCAGCAGCCCCCGGGTGATATAGACATAGCCGCCGGGAAGCGCGAAGGCGTTGACCTTGTCGTCGTTGAGAATGGTGAAGGTGTAGGGCAGGTCGGTGACTTCGGATATTCGGGCCAGGGCCAAGCCGGTCCGCTTGATATAGGCACGCAGGCGGGCGTCCGTATAGGCGCCGCCGAATTCCTTGATCATCTTCGGGTGTTCCTCGGCGCCGATGCGCAGCTCGTCGGCACGCGACATGAAGGCGGTGAAGCTCTGCTGGCCGGTGGCCGGGTTGGTGGAGCAGGCGCCGGTGAAGATCAGCGACGCCAACAGCAGGGACAGCATGCCTACCCAGGTTTTCATGGCGCAATCACCTCGATCTGTTCCGGGTGGCTGGCCTCGATCATCGGCCCGTTGTATTTTTTCAGCCAGCCGCGTACCCGCACCATCCTGCCTTTGAAGCCCAGCGGGTCAACCCCGGCCTTGGCGAACAGCCGTGCCACCTTGGCCTTCAAGGTGATGGTGAAGTCCTTCCGCCAGTCCTGGCCGAAGTTAAGATAGACTTGGCCCTTGATCTTGACCGCATCGGCGACGCGGCCTTCGATCAATTGGAAGCTGCCGGCCAGCCGGGATAAGTCGCCTGCCGGGTCCGGGCCGCGGACGGCGTAATACCGAAGCCCCCAGATCCCCCGCCTAGCATTTCTTGCCTCCCGTTCCAGGGCCAGCATATCGGCGACTTTGGTCCGGTTGTCGGGAAAACTGTACACCCTGGCCATGCCGCGCTTCAGCATTTCGCCTTGGATCCAGGTCCCGTCCGGGCGGTGCAGGTGCGCCAACAAGCGTCCGTGGCGGTCTTTTTTGGCGCCGCCGAAGGACAGCGTCAGCGCTTGCCCGTCGATCAAGGTTGTCAGCAGGGATTTTGCCGCCTCGGCCAGCGGCCAGGCCGGGAAATTCTTGCGGCCGAGGGGAAGCTTCGGCGCTTGGATTCCGACGAGGCGTATCTGCGTCGCCCCCATCACCGGCGTTTTCAAAACCACCGTGTCGCCGTCGACGATGCTGGCGATGGTGACGGTGGGGCCGGGCTTGAGATCACCTTGGCCTAAGCCCTGGGCCGGCAGGCCGAAGCAAATAACAAACACCAGGGCGGCAAGGGGGCGGGCGGTCATGGCGTTTTACCATCCCCGAACCCGGTCATGGCCCGCACTTCGGCGGCGGATTTTCCGGCCTCGCGCAGCGACCGGATGGTTATCGATTGATCGCGCTTGGCGAAGCGCTGGCCGTCGTCGCCGGTGAGCAGCCGGTGGTGATGGTAGTGCGGCGTGTCCAGGCCCAACAACGCCTGCAACACCCGGTGCACGTGGGTGGACTGGAACAGGTCATCGCCGCGGGTGATCAGGCTTATACCCTGCAGGTGGTCGTCGATGGTGACGGCGAGATGATAACTGGCCGGCGTCTCCTTGCGCGCCAGCACGACGTCGCCGAGCTTGTCCAGGCTGGCCTCAACATCGCCTTTTTCGGCGTCGGTCCAAACCAGTGGGCCGGTCAACGCCGTCGCCTTGGCGCTGTCGAGCCTGAGCGCAAAAGGGTCGCCTGCTTCCCGGCGCCGATGACGCTCGCTTTCCGCCAGCTTGCGGCAGGTGCCGGGGTATAGCGGGCCCTCTGATCCAGGGGGGGCACCGGGGGGCGGGTGCGGGGCGGTGGCGGATTTTTGGATTTCGGCACGGATTTCCCGGCGCGAACAGAAACACGGATATAGAACGCCAAGGCTTTCCAGTCGTTCCAGGGCGTGGGCGTATTCGTCGAAATGCTCCGATTGGCGGCGCACCGGCTGCTCCCATTCAAGGCCCAGCCAGGCAAGGTCTTCGAAGATGGCGGCATCGAATTCCGGTTTGCAGCGAGACGTGTCGATGTCTTCGATCCTGAGCAGCATCCGTCCACTCGCCGCCGCTTTTTTTGCCCCGGTCCGGGCTTCGCCCGTCCTCGCCGCTTGAGCAAACAACGCCGAATAGGCATGGCCCAGGTGCAGGTAGCCGGTCGGGCTGGGGGCGAAGCGGGTGACGGTGGCGCGGGGTTGCATCATGTCTGGTTCGACGTTGGCGGCGGGGTTGTTTCCATGTTGTCGTGACAATACCATGCTTTTTCGATTACGACTTTCAACCATCCATTGCCCACCCCAAAATAACGAGGCCGCCGATGACGGAAATCCCCACCCTGAATGGACCGACCCTGGCCCCGCTCACCGGGCATAGCCCCGAGCAATTGGTGATCATGCTGCACGGTGTCGGTTCGGACGGGGACGACCTGATCGGCCTGGCGCCGTATTTCCAAAAGGTGCTGCCGGCGGCCTTGTTCGTGTCGCCCAATGCGCCTTTTTCCTTCGACCTGGCGCCGCCGGAATTGCAGGCGGGCTTTCAGTGGTTTTCTCTCCAGGATACTTCGCCGGCGTCCCGGTTGGCCGGCACCCAGACCGCGGCGCCGATTTTGGATGCCTTTATCGACGCCCAATTAGCGGCAACCGGATTGACCGAGAACAAGGTTGCGCTGGTCGGTTTTTCCCAGGGCACCATGATGGCGCTGCATGTCGGGCTCCGGCGCGCCAATCAGCTCGCCGGGATTATCGGCTATTCCGGCATGCTGGTGGGCCAGGAATTGCTGGCCGACGCCATCAAATCGCGGCCGCCGGTGCTGCTGGTGCACGGCGACGATGATGATGTGGTGCCGGTGGACGCCCTTCCCCTAGCGGTCGGCGGGCTTGAGGCCGTCGGCATCAGTGCCCGGCACCATTCCTGCCCCGGCCTCGGCCATGGCCTCGACGATGCCGGGGTCCGCCACGGCATGGAATTCCTGGCCAATATCTTCGGTGTCGATCTTCAGGCGATGGCGGCGGAGACACCGCCGGAAACCTAATAAGGTGCGGCGTCGGGCCTAAAAATTTGACCCGATGCCATCTACGAAGCCCTGTTGATGGTTCATCAGGGCTTCGATTTTGTGCAATGATAGCGCCACATAATATTCATCATCGGAAAGAATCATGATTAATTTTTCAGGTAAGGTCGCCCTTGTCACCGGCGGGTCACGCGGGATTGGGGCGGCAACGGCGAAAGCCATCGTATCGGCAGGGGGCTCGGTTATTGTCCATTACGGGTCAAACCGCGAAGCCGCCGAAAAGACGGCAGCGGAAGCCGGTAACGCACAGTGTCACCTTGTCGGCGCCGATCTGAACGAACCGACGGCGGCATCGGACCTGTGGCGTGAGGCTGTCGCCTGGAAAGGTCACATTGATATTCTGGTCAACAATGCCGGGGTTTTCTATCCGGCGGAAATCGGCTGTACCGATGCGCACTGGCGTGACGTGTGGCAACGTACGCTTCAGGTTAATTTGGTGGCGACGGCGGATATGTGCCGTGAAGCCATCAATCACTGGCAGGAAAAGGGCGGTGGCGGCTCGATTATCAACGTCGCCAGCCGCGCCGCTTTTCGCGGCGACGGACCGGAATACTGGGCCTATGCGGCGTCCAAGGGCGGGATCAACTCTCTCACCAAGACGTTGGCGCGGGCCTATAGCGGACAAGGGATCTACACCTATGCGGTGGCGCCGGGGTTCGTCAGTACCGACATGGCCCTGGAATCCTTTAACCATGACCCGACATTGCGCGACCGGGTGATCAGTGAAATTCCCATCGGTGATATTGCCCCGGCGTCCGACATCGCCAACACCATCTGTTTTTTGGCATCCGGCCTGGCAACCCACGCCACCGGGCAGACCATTGATGTTAACGGCGCCTCCTACGTGCGATGAAACATCGGTAATACCCATTTATTTCAACAGTTTGGAGGAGGATCAGATGCTGATCACCCGTAACCCCGAAACGACCGCGTCCCCAGCGGCCAGGTATAGCCATTCCGTGGAGGCGCCGGCCAATGCCCGGTGGCTTTATCTTGCCGGTCAGGTTGGCATGACACCCGATGGAACCATTCTGGAAAGCCTGGAAGAGCAAGATGACCAAATCTGGAAAAATACCATTTTGACGTTGGAAGATGCCGGCTTTGGGGTCGAAGATATCGTTAAACTCACTGTTTTTTCGACCGATCCATCGGCGCTGCCGATCCATATGAAACATCGGGCACAGTATCTCGATAGCGACCACACACCGGCATCGACATGGCTAAATATCAGCTCATTGGCTCGCCCGGAATTTCTCATCGAAATGGAAGCGGTTGCCGCAAAAGCCGGCTAGTCCGGTTTGGGCCAAGAGCAGACGTTTTGCGATGGCCCCCCGGTTCATGCTCCCTGGTTTTTGCTTGGGCGTTGTGTGAACTGCGGTTACTCTCTGGCAAAATTCGGATGCACGCCCCTGACACGGGAATTGGTGCCCGGTAATGCTATTAAATAAGAGAAACATCGAGGATGATAAACAAGGCCTTCAAGACCATCCTTTCGGCGGCAGCCGTGATCGTGGCGCTGGCGCCCGCGACAGCCTTCGCCCAACAACGCCCGCTGTTCGATGGCCATATCCACTACAGCCATGACGCCTGGGAGATGCTGCCGCCGGCCAAGGCGGTTCAAGTGCTGCGGAAGGCCGGGCTCAAGAAAGCCTTCGTCTCGAGTTCCAGCGATAAGGGTACCCAGATGCTCTACAAGGAAGCGCCGGACCTGATCGTTCCGGTGTTGCGTCCCTACCGCCGGCGCGGTGAACTCGGCACCTGGTTCCGCGACGAAACCGTCGTCACCATGATCGAAGGCCTGCTCGCCAAGAACCGCTATGCCGGTATCGGCGAATTCCATATTGACGGCGCCAACGCGGACACGCCGGTGGTCCGGCGGATCGTCCAACTGGCGGCGAAATACAAGATATTCCTGCACGCCCATTCTGATTCCGACGCCGTCGACCGCATTTTCGCCCAAAACCCGGACGCCCGCGTGCTGTGGGCCCATTCCGGGTTCGTCCCGGTCGAAGAGGTGGCAACGATGATGCGCAAGCACAAGAACCTGCGGGCCGACCTGTCCTTCCGGTACGAACTGGCGTCCAACGGCAAGGTCAATCCGCAATGGCGCGAGCTGTTCTTGGAATTTCCCGACCGGTTCCTGCTCGGCACCGACACCTACACCCCGGACCGGTGGTTCTCCGTTGCCGATTATGCCACCTGGTCGCGGCAGTGGATCGCCGATCTTCCCCACGACATCGGCGAAAACATCGCCTTTAGGAACGCCGAGGCCCTTGTCCGGTGGGCGTGGCAGGAATAACCAATCGCCTTATCGGAGAAAATTCCCGTAGAGGGAGGGCGCTAGTTGCTCTCTCCGCCGGCTTGGGCTTGCTCAACCGGCGGCAATCTATCCGGGGTGACGTCGAGGATACGGGCAAACGAGGCGATTTCCACCGGACCGGTCGTGCAATCGTTCATGGACAACAAAAACGCCGAAAAGATTGTTTTGTCCTCCTTGACCGCCACCGTTAACATTCGGCTCTACCGCCCGCCTGCTTTGGCTTTTCTCCGTGTCGAAAGGCACGATATGGATTGGAATGAATGATGACGGACTCACCCGAACCTGACGCTGAAACAGAAGCCGAAACCGATTCTGAAGGTTCGGCCGCAGAAGAAATCCCCTATCTTGTCGATATTGAGGCCGTCCGGGCGCAGGCCAGGATGTTACCGGGACCGGGGCCGACGGCAATTAATACAATCAGCGTCGCCGCCTCTATCCGGCCCCGGAAAATCGTCGTCGCCGGTGGTGACGATACGCCGACAGCGATGCCGCGTACCGCCTATCAACTGGTCTATGCCGATGGCACGGTAATGCTGGATTCCGGGCTTGACCTGGAAACCCATGAATCGTTCGGCAAAGGCGAGGCGGAACCCTACTACCCAGAACAATACGCCCTTCTCCAGGATGCCCTGGTGAGGGCAAAAGCGATTTTCCTCAGCCACTATCACGGCGACCATTCCGGCGGCGTCATTCAATCCCCTATTTTTCAGGACCTGGCGCGAAAAACCATTATCTCGGCGGAAACCGCCCGGCTTCTGGTCGAGGAACCGCACCGGCCCCATTTGCAGGTTTCCACAGATGACATCCAGAACTTCATCATCGTTGACTATCCGGTCCATTTCCCGATCGCCCCTGGCGTCGTCGCCATCAAATCACCGGGCCACAGCACCGATTCCCAGATGGCCTATATCCGCATGCAGGATGGCCAGGAATTCCTGCACTCCTTCGATGTCGCCTGGAACATGGACAATATCAATCTCATCAAGGGCAAGGCCGCGCCTTGGGTGCCCGAAGACGAACCCTTGATCATGGGGCAATTGCGCTGGCTCAACGGATTGCAGAAAACGCACCCGGAGATTAAGCATTTGGTCGCCCATGACGATCACTTGTTGGACGAGTTCAAGCAGACCGGTTTGGTGGGGTTGGATTTAGCAATTTAAGTCAGGAGAGACGAAGAAACTGGACCACATCAATATCAGTACCGATGACCTTGAAGGGGGCAAAGACGCGCTGGAGCGCCTTCTCCGCCTGAAAGTAGGGGACCGTCCGCCGTTCACGTTTCCAGGCTATTGGCTCTATGGAGAAAACCATCCGATCGTTCATTTGAGCGGGCTGGACACAAGCCCCGGCGAATCAACTGGGGCCTTAAATCACGTCGCCTTCAAGGACGATGATTTCGACGGCCTGATTTCACGCCTAGAAAAAGACGAGGTCGAATACCGTAAACAGGTGGTTCCCGATTCCGGCGTCCGGCAGGTATTCTTCAAGATAAATCACGACGTCAAGGTCGAGGTTGACTTCGACCCGGCAAGTTAGAAAGCGAAACCCATTTTCCGCCGATTGGATATGTGCCATATTTGCATCATGAGCACCCGGTGGATTTATCATTCTTTCCTGGCTGCCATCGTCGCGGCGCCATTACTGGCTGCGCCCGAAGCCTGGGCGCAAAAGGGGCGGAGTGAGATCATCGATATCCACGCCCATCTTTTGGATGGCAAAAGGGTAGGGCTTGATGGCGCAATGGAAAGCGCCCTTGGCGTCATGGATGAATTCAATATCTCTACGTCGTTCATCATGCCGCCGCCGCAAACGGTAGAGCAGAACCGTAAAGACACGATTGAAATCTACGGTCCAAGGCCAACCGGGGACAACCCCCGTTTCTTGTATCTTGGTGGTGGCGGAAGCCTCAACGTGATGATCCAGGAGGCCTTGCGTGCCGGTCAGGTTACCGGGGAAATGCGCCAGGCCTTTCGCCAACGCGCCGCCGCGATCCTAAACCGTGGCGCCATCGGTTTCGGTGAGATGACCGCCGAACATGTATCCCGGCGGGCCGGCCATCCTTATGTATCGGCGCCGCCGGATCATCCGTTGTTTGTGTTGTTGGCCGAGATCGCCGCCGAGAAGGGCGTTCCCATTGATTTTCATATGGAAGCCATTGAACAGGACATGCCGCGGCCCAAGGCGCTTTCCGATACAAACCCCGAAATGCTGAAGGCGAATATCGCCGCCTTCGAGCGGTTGCTCGCCCATAACCGCCAGGCAATCATCATCTGGTCACATCTTGGCTGGGATAATACCGGTGACAGAACACCGTCCCTGACCCGCCGGCTTTTGGAAGCCCACAGCAATCTTTTCCTGAGCATCAAGAGTGCCAAGGGAACTATTAAAAAGACCAAGCTGGAACGGCAAAAGGCCTTAAAGCCGGATTGGAAGGCGTTGATCGAAGACTTCCCGGATCGTTTCATGATCGGCTCGGATTTAAAATATCGTGGTGGCGGGAGAACCCAGGGTGGCAGGATGAAGGTCTACAAAAAAATTCTTAAGCAGTTATCCCCCGGGGCCAGGAAAAGCGTCGCCTCTGAAAACGCCCGCCGCATCTTTAAGCTCAACCGTTGAGCTGATTACCGCTGACCGGGCGCGTTGCCCTCATGTTGGCGGATAATCTAAAAAACGCGGACGTTATTGGTGCTGCAACCCTCAGCACATATGTTCCCCGACGACATGATCACCCTTCATGTCGGTGCTGGAATCCATGTCGCGGAGTTCTTGCAGGAGCTGCTCCATGGTGATCGGCGGCAGGGGTTGGTTGGGCTTCTCCGCCGCGAACAGGGCGGCAGGCCAGAGCAGAACCAAAAGCATCATCGTGACATATTTCATGGGGTTCCCTCGCCATCGATGGCGACCGTCACATAGGCTACAATAAAAACCCTATTTGCGGGCCGCAAATTCCTTCGCCTCTTGGGCCAGACAGCGAATAACGGCCAGCCGTTGTTGCATTTTATTGAGGTAATCCTTCAGCGCCGGGCCTTTCAGGACGATTCCGGTACTGGTGATCGCGCTCGAGTCGCGGCTGTCGATTTCCTGTAACTTGACCAGCCGCAGAAACCAAATGTTGGTATAGGGCGCCCAATCGCCTTTGTACTTGCGGGTCACATAACCGGCGATACTTTCGTGGCTTTTGAATTTCCACCATTTGACATTCGGCACCGGCGGGCACTTTGAGTCCAGGACCCAACCGTAGCCCAGCACCTCGGCAAAGGCCTTGGTCGGTTCTTCGTCGGGAAGGGGTGCGGGGGCCATGGCCTCGTCGGGCGGCTGCGGTTTCGGCTGCGGTTTCGGCTCGGTTTTGGGTTGCGGCGTCGGTTCGGGTTTGACCGGGCCGGGCGCGGCAATCGCCGCCTGCGGTTTAATGGGCGCGGAAAGCCTTGGTTGTTGGGGCATCCCCTGGGCGGATGGAGGGGTGTTCTCGGGTTGCGGGCCGGTGCCAACGTACCAAAACGCGCCGCCGGCGATGGCAACGATGGGCGCCACCATCGCCAAGCCAACGCCAAGGCCGCCGCGTTTCGGCGGCGCGGTGGGCTCGGTGGCGGGGCCTGTTGGCGGTGGCGGGTCGACGGCGGCGGCAGGCGTGGGCGCACCACCGCCGGCGCGGCCCAGCAGGTTGCGGACCCGGATCGACAATTCCTTGGGGTCGATGGGCTTGGTCAAATACTCGTCCGCACCCAGGCCAAGGCCCATCAACCGGTCATCTTGGCCCTGGCGCGCGGTCAGGATGATGATCGGCACCGAAGACGTCTCGCGAACCCTCTGGGCGATGGAAAGGCCGTCGCCGTCGGGAAGATTAAGATCCAGCAAGATGAGATTGATTGCCTGTTCGGCCAGGGTCGAGAACGCCTCCGCACCGGACCCCGCGGTGCTGACGTGATAGCCCTCGGACTGCAAGTGCAGGGCGACGAATTTCTGGATCATTTCGTCGTCTTCAACGATAAGGATGTGATTGTTCATGCGGATTTGCTATTGAGATTCTTTGTCTTTGAGAAGTTTGATTATGATTTTTTCCATTTTTTCACGCAACTGAGCCGGATTGAACGGCTTGGCGATGTAGGCGGTCACCCCCAGTTCCTTGGCGGCGATAATATGGCCTGGCTCTTTCCGGCTGGTCAGCATGATAAAAGGGGTATTCAGGTGTTTGTCGTGGAGATGGCTGAGAAACTCCAGGCCGTCCATGACCGGCATCATCCAATCGCAAATCACCAAGTCGATAACGTTGACGCCGTCGGCGAAATGATCGAGCGCCTCGGCCCCATTTTTGGACTTGTAGATGGTGCTGATGCCCATGCCCCGCAGCACGAATTCAACCATTTTGACAATTAGCGGTTCATCGTCCACCACCAGGACACGGTAATCCTTGAATTTAGAGCCCGAAAATTGTGCTGACATCGACATACCCACAAACTGTTCGGTTACGACTTATAGATGAACTGGAACGGCATCAAGTCTTTAGTGCATAATATTGTATGCAGCCTCTTGTTTTTTCATTAATTCGCCCGTTCAGTATAATCAGAATATGGCCCGCATTTTCTCTGCGCTGCTTGTAATTTTGGTCCTTGGCTATCTGGCCTGGCCCTATGCCAGTCTCTATGGTCTGTTCGCCGATCTCAAGGCCGCCGATGTGGACGCCGTCCGCGAACGCGTCCAATGGCCCACCGTCCGCGCCGGGATGAAGGATGACATCGACAGTTTTGCCGAGGCCGCCGTAAATAAGGCCGCCGGCGAGAAACGCATGGGCGGCGCCAAATTCACGCTCAGCTGGAAGGCGTTGCCGGTGGCGGATCAAATCGCCGGGGTGTTCGCCACTCCCCGGGGCCTGATCGCGTTATTTCAAAACCCCGGCGCGCTTCGCTGCGCGCTTGACGCCATCAAGGCCGCAAACGCCGGCGTCGTGGCCGGGTGCCTAAAACGCCAGCAAGAAGCGGCCCTCAAAAAACCGGAAAAAACCGGGCTCGAAGGGCCGAACCTGCCGCGGTTATTGGAAAAGTTCGATTACGCCTTTTTCACCGGCCTGTTTTCGTTCCGATTTAAAGTCCTGCACGAAGGCATCCCGGTGACACTGGATTTTATCCGCCGGGCGGAGGGCTGGATATTGGTCCGGATCAGCCTTTCCTTCGAGACTTTACTGGCAGGTCCGGAAAAAGGTTAGCCGCCTACTTGTGCAGGTGCTTGAGCGCGCCGGGCGGATAGCGTTCGCCCTCCGTCGCGTCGGGCGGGATGGCGGCGTCGAGGGCATCGATCTCGGCCGGGCTAAGCTCCAGGTCGGCGGCGGCGGCGTTATCTTCCAGGTGCTTTTGGGTGCGGGTGCCGGGGATCGGGATGATGTGCTCGCCCTTTGCCAGAACCCAGGCCAGCGCCACCTGCGCGGGCGTGCAGCCCTTAACCAAAGCCATGGCACGGACCGGTTCGACCAGTTTCAGGTTGTTACCTAAGTTTTCGTCCTTGAAGCGCGGGTGATTGGCGCGGCGGTCGCCTTCGGCGAGGCTGTCGGCGCCGGTGATGTCGCCGCCGAACATGCCCCGGCCCAGCGGCGAATAGGCGACTTAGGCGATGTCGAGGTCTTGGCAAAGTCCAAGCAGCTCTTCCTCGGCCATCCGCGTCCACAGGGAATATTCGGTCTGCAACGCCGCGATCGGGTGGGCGGCGTGCGCCCGCCTGACGGTATCGGGCGCGGCCTCGGAAAGGCCCAAATGGCGGACCTTGCCGGCCTCAATGAGGCGGCTCATGGCGCCGACGGTGTCCTCGATGGGCACGGTTGGATCGACCCGGTGCTGGTAATAGAGATCTATGACATCGATACCGAGCCGGCCCAGGCTTTTATCGCAGGCCTCGGCCACGTATTCGGGCCGCCCATTGACAGCGGGCTTGCCGTCGGCGTCGCGGATGTTGCCGAATTTTGTCGCGACGATGTAATCGTCCCGCCTGTCCTTAATCGCGCGTCCGACCAGATCCTCGTTCTTGCCGCCGCCGTAGGCGTCCGAGGTATCGATAAAGGTGACGCCGATATCGGCGGCGTGATGCAGTGTGGCGATGGACTGGGCCTCGTCGCCGGGATTGTAAAAACCCGGCATGACCATGCAGCCTAAGCCAATCGCCGGGACCTCAAGGCCGCTGGCGCCCAATTTCCGTTGTTTCATGATGGTGTCCTCCCCTAATCCATAAATATTCCCCGCCGAAATGCATATTTGTCAAGGAATCACAACATGGTGTATGCTCGCGCCCGATTTGAAGGCGCAACTCTTGGGAGGAGTTAGGCCCGTGTCCACGGCGGTCGAAAATTTTCCGGCCCTGGTCCTCAACGCGGATTTCCGGCCGTTGAGCTATTTCCCGCTGTCTTTGTGGTCGTGGCAGAATTCGATCAAGGCGGTGTTCCTATCGCGCGTCAATGTGGTGTCCGAATACGACCGCGCCATCCATTCGCCGAGCACCGAAATCATGCTGCCCAGCGTCATCTCGCTCAAGGATTACGTGCACATGAACCGGCGGCCCGCCTTCACCCGGTTCAACGTGTTCCTGCGCGACGCCTTCGCGTGTCAGTACTGTGGCGGCGGCTTTCGAACCGAGGAATTGACTTTCGACCATATCGTGCCCCGGTCGCGCGGCGGGCGCACCCTTTGGGACAACGTGGTCACCGCGTGTGAGCCATGCAACTTGAAAAAGGGCCACCGTTCGCTCAGGCAATCCGGGATGCGGGTGAGGCGTCATCCCGGCCGTCCGTCCAATTTCGAGCTTCAGGAAAACGGCCGCGCCTTCCCGCCCAATTTCCTGCACGAAAGCTGGCGCGATTTCCTGTATTGGGATACCGAGCTGGAAACCAGTTAATCCTGGCTCGTTTTATCCCTTGGGGGGTTTACAAACCCTTCAATTCCCCTATATTCCGCGCCTTCATTCCCGGGAACGTGGGCGAGCGTATAAGCGGCGCCGCCCCGCCGCCTCAAAACACCGAGGCAGCCTACCGGGTTCAATAACACCCGGACAAACGCGGGAGAAGTATTGCGATGACGAAACGCATTCAGGCTAAGTACAAGATTAACCGCCGCCTCGGCGTCAACCTTTGGGGACGCCCCAAAAGCCCCGTCAACACCCGCGATTACGGTCCCGGCCAACACGGCCAGCGGCGCGGACGCAAGCCTTCGGATTTCGGCCTGCAGTTGATGGCCAAGCAGAAACTCAAGGGCTATTACGGCAACATCACCGAAAAACAGTTCCGGCGCTATTACCATGCCGCGGCGAAGCGCAAGGGCGATACCTCTGAGAACCTGATCGGGCTATTGGAACGCCGCCTTGACGCCGTCATCTACCGGATGAAGTTCGTGCCGACCGTGTTCTCGGCTCGCCAATTCGTCAACCACGGCCACGTCAAAGTCAACGGCAAGCGGGTCAACATCCCCAGCTATCTGGTTCAAGAGGGCGATGTGGTCGAGGTCCGGGAGAAATCCCGTCAGCTGCCGCTGGTACTGTTGGCCATCGAAAGCGCCGAACGCGACGTGCCGGACTACATGAACGTCAACCATCAGAAAATGCAGGGCACCTTCCTACAGACGCCGAAGCTGGCCGACGTGCCCTATCCGGTGACCATGGAACCGAACCTGGTGATCGAGTTTTATTCCCGCTAGAGCAAATCCCGAGCAAATGGACTCATTTGCTACGACGAATTTGCGGTTAGAATAAATTGACCGGGAATTTTATAAACGGGCCGTGTCGGCAACGATGCGGCCCTTGTTTTTTTGGAAAACGCCGGACAAGGATACACCATGAGCGAGGAGCGGCGAAGCCGCGACAGGGACAAATAGTGTCATGAGCGACAATATCAAGGGACTGTTTCTGGGCTTTATCGGCGTCGCCTTTTTCTCGCTGACGCTGCCGATGACGCGGATCGCCGTCACCGGCGGGCTGGATGCGGTGACCGTCGGTCTCGGCCGGGCGGTGGTTGCGGCCGCGGTGGCGGCGGTGATTCTTGCCGTCAGCCGCCAACCGCTGCCGCCCCGGCGGCATTGGAAGCAGCTGGTGGTGGTGGCGCTTGGCGTGGTCCTGGGCTTTCCGCTGTTTTCCGCCATTGCCATGGAAAGCGTGCCGGCGGCCCACGGCGGCGTCGTGATGGGCGTGTTGCCGTTCGCCACCACCCTGGCGGCGACGATTTTTTGCGGCGAGCGGCCGAGCCCCGGGTTCTGGGCGCTGGCGGTGTTCGGTGGTGCGCTGGTCGTCGCGTTCGCGGCGCTCAAGGGCGCCGGCGGGCTGGTGGCGGGCGACTGGTGGTTGCTGTTGGCTATCGCCGCGGCCGGGGTGGGCTATGCCGTCGGTGGCGAGTTGTCGCGTACGCTCTGCGGCTGGCAGGTGATCTGCTGGGCGGTGGTGGTCTCGCTGCCGTTCACCCTGCCGCCTGTGTTGTGGGTGCTGCCGGACATTCATTGGGACCTGTCCTGGACGGTGTGGGGGGCGTTCGCCTATGTCGCCCTGTTCAGCCAGTTGATAGCGTTTTTTGCCTGGAACCGGGGGATGGCGCTGGGCGGCGTCGCCCGCGTCAGCCAAGTGCAACTGTTGCAAGTGTTCATGACCCTGGCGGCGTCCGCGCTGCTGTTGGGCGAGGAGATCGGCGCCGTGACCATGACCTTCGCCGTTGCCGTGGTCGGCGCCGTGGCCTTGAGCAGGCGGATGGCGGTGACCCGCCGGGATCTATAGTCCCCAAAAAGAAAGAACCGCCGAAGCGGTTCTTCCCTCAAGAACTCCCTGGGAAACAGAGGTTCTCTGGAGCGTTTTCCACGCCCTTTTCTCTTATTTTAAATCGCAAATTCGTCGTCGCAAATGAGTCCATTTGCTCGGGATTTGCTCTTATTTTTAACCGCAAATTCGTCGTCGCAAATGAATCCATTTGCTCGGGATTTGCTCTTATTTTTAACCGCAAATTCGTCGTCGCAAATGAATCCATTTG
>DASCOC010000032.1:0-4189 GCA_036011805.1 Rhodospirillales bacterium | reverse complement strand
TGCTGATGGCGGCGAATTTATGGGCTATCTGGCGACGCCGGAAACCGATAGCGGCCCCGGTGTAGTCGTTATTCAGGAAATTTTCGGTGTCAATGACGTCATGCGGGAGATCACCGACAGTTATGCCAAGGCGGGTTACATGGCTCTTTGCCCCGATCTGTTTTGGCGCCAGGAACCGGGAATCCAGTTAACCGACCAATCGGAAGAAGAATGGGCGCGGGCGTTCGAATTATTTAACGGTTTTGACCTGGATAAGGGGGTCCAGGATTTGGACTCCACCATTGAAACTCTTCGTGGCCTTGAGGGGTGTTCCGACAAAGTCGGTACAGTCGGATTCTGCTTAGGTGGCCGGCTCGCCTATTTGACGGCGACACGGACAAATGCCGATGCCGCAGTCGGGTATTACGGCGTCATGTTGACGGAACACCTCAATGAAACGATCAACGCGCCGTTGGTCTTGCATGTGGCGACTGAGGACGATTTCATGCCCAAGGAGCAGCAGGACGAATTGCAAGCCGGACTGGCCGGCAACGATAAGGTTGTGATTTATGTCTACGAAGGCCAGGGCCATGCATTTGCTCGTGCCGGTGGCGAGCATTATGACCAAGCATCGGCAGATGCCGCCGGCGAACGAACCCTAGACCATTTTCGGGTGCATTTGGGCTGAGCCTCCCGAAACGCACCCTTCACCCCTTATACCGTAGGCCGTGGAGGATATGAGTACGCTCTTTGAATCCGCCGCTCCCCACCCTCTGGCGGACCGGTTGAGGCCTAAAAAGCTGGCTGATGTCGTCGGTCAGGACCATTTGCTTCAAGGCGATGGACCCATCGCCCGGGTGACGGCATCGGGCAATTTGACCTCGATCATCCTTTGGGGTCCGCCAGGAACGGGCAAAACCACGATCGCGCGGCTTTTGGCCGATCAAACCAAATTGTATTTCGAACCCCTGTCGGCGGTGTTTTCGGGTGTTGCCGATTTACGTAAGGTTTTCGAGACTGCCAAGAGCAAACGCGAAATGGGGCAGGGGACGCTTTTGTTTATTGATGAGATTCACCGTTTCAACCGGGCGCAACAAGACAGCTTCCTGCCCTATGTGGAAGATGGAACCGTGATCCTGGTTGGCGCGACGACCGAAAACCCGTCGTTTGAGCTTAATGCGCCTTTGCTGTCCAGGACCCAGGTCTTGGTGTTGAACCGTCTCGACGATGGCGCGCTTGAAGAACTGTTGGTTCGGGCCGAAGCGGAGGAAGCCCGAACCCTGCCGTTGATTGCCGACGCCCGCGCCGCCCTTCGCGCCATGGCCGACGGCGATGGCCGGTATTTGTTGAATATGGCCGAAGCGGTGCTGGCGCTTCCTGCTGAACCATTGATCGATACCGCCCAACTGGCCGAGGTCGTGCAGCGCCGGGTGCCGTTATATGATAAATCCCAGGAAGGTCATTATAACCTGATCAGCGCATTGCATAAGTCGCTGCGCGGTTCGGATACGAATGCGGCGCTCTATTGGCTTGCTCGGATGTTAACCGGTGGCGAAGATCCACGTTACATCGCCCGCCGTTTGCTTCGTTTTGCCTCCGAGGACATTGGGCTGGCCGACCCGCAGGCTTTGGTGCAGGCCATTGCAGCTTGGGAGGCATATGAACGCCTGGGCTCACCGGAAGGGGAATTGGCCATCGCGCAATGCGTAATTTATCTGGGCACGGCACCCAAATCTAACGCTGCCTATAAGGCGGAAAAGGCGGCGGCCAAGGCGGCCAAGGAAAACGGTTCCCTGGATCCCCCAAAACACATCCTCAATGCACCGACATCCTTGATGAAGGACCTAGGCTACGGCGACGGATATGAATACGATCACAACACCGAAGAAGGTTTCTCCGGTCAAAATTATTTCCCTGAAGGTATGGATCGGCATCAGTTTTATCAACCGGCGGAACGGGGCTTCGAGCGGGAGATCGCTAAACGGCTCGAATACTGGGACAAACTTCGCCGTGATAAGGAATAGCCGAACATGATCGTCAGCCTCGCCGAACTTCTCATTCTCGGCCTCATCGTTGATTGGGCATTTCGAAAGCTGACGGTTCCCGGCCTGGTCGGGATGTTGTTTTTGGGCGTCCTTTTTGGCCCCTATGCGCTGGGTTTGGTCAATCCGGAACTGCTGGCGGTGTCCGGTGATTATCGCTTGATCGCCCTGATCGTCATTCTTCTGCGCGCCGGGTTCGAGCTCAGTAAGGATACCTTAAATCGGGTCGGCGGCAGGGTGCTTGTCCTGGCCGTCATTCCGGCGGTGGTCGAAGGCGCCGCCATCATGGCCTTGGGACCATCGTTGTTGGGCCTCAGCCTGATGGAATCGGCGATCTTGGGATCGGTGATAGCGGCGGTGTCACCGGCGGGGGTGGTGCCGTTGATGATCCGGTTCATGGAGCAGGGCAAGGGTGCTGAAAAGGGAATCCCGACGATGGTTCTAGCGGCGTCATCCTTGGACGACGTGTTCGTGATTGTCGTTTACAGCGTGTTGATCGGTATCTACACGGGAGCATCCGTCAATATCGCCTGGCAACTGGCCGGCATTCCTCTATCGATCATTTTGGCGATCATTGTCGGATTGGTCATCGGCCTCGTGTTATTTAAGGTTTTTCGGAAATTTAATCCACGCGCCACAAAACGAGTTCTGGTGATGCTGGGGCTTTCGGTTCTTTTGGTACGGGCCGAACAAATGATGCAATCCTGGGTCCCGTTTGCGGCCCTTTTGGCGGTGATGGCCATGGGGTTCATCATCCTCGAAAAAGACGAACACATGGCTCATGAAATTTCGGCCAAACTGGGCAAGATCTGGGTATTTGCCGAAATCGTTCTGTTCACCATGGTCGGCGCTCAGGTCAATATTGAGGTCGCCCTAGAGGCTGGGTTGGCCGGGGCCTTGATTATCGGTTTGGGCCTCATTGCCCGCAGCATCGGTACCTATGGGTGCCTGTTGGGAAGTGAGCTGAACGGTGCGGAGCGCTGGTTTGTTGTTATCGCCTATCTTCCGAAAGCCACCGTACAGGCTGCTATCGGCGGCGCCCCCCTGGCGGCGATGGTGTTGGCTGGAATGGGAACAGAGGCCGGCGAGATCATCCTGGCGGTCGCGGTGCTGAGCATCGTTTTGACTGCCCCCTTGGGCGCCTGGGCGATTTCTTTGACCGGCGACAGGGTTCTTCAGGTGGCGCCGGTCGAAATCCATGATGCCCGGGACGCCGTTAAAGAAAGCGAAGGGGGCGAGACCTAAAGCGATGACCGGCGTTCAGACCCTCCAGGTAAATAGTGATGAAGCCGGGATGCGGGTAGACCGTTGGTTCAAGCAGCGTTTTCCACAACTAGGCCATGGCCGCCTGCAAAAGCTCCTGCGCACCGGTCAGGTCCGGGTCGAAGGTCGCCGCGTCAAATCCGGAACCCGCCTTGATCAGGGTCAGAAAATCCGGATTCCGCCGATGGATCCCAGCCCGCCGAAGTCTGATAAGGCAAAACCGTTGATTTCCAAAAACGATGCCAAGGATTTGAAGGATAGCGTCCTGCACCGGGATGAAGATGTCCTTGTCATCAACAAGCCATCAGGATTGGCAGTTCAGGGCGGAAGCGGTCTCAGCCGTCATCTCGATGCCATGTTGGATGCGCTTCGGTTCGAGGCAGAGGATAAACCGCGCCTGGTTCATCGTTTGGATAAAGATACCAGTGGCGTTTTGCTTTTGGCTCGCAACGCCGCCGTGGCCAGGGCCCTGACCAATGCCTTTCGGACCAAGAAAATCCGTAAACTCTACTGGGCGGTTGTCGTCGGGGTGCCGGAGCCGTCTGAAGGAGTCGTCGATTTGGCGCTGTCAAAATCACCAGGCCGCCAAGGGGAACGGGTTGTTCCGGGCGCACCGGCAGGCAAGAAGGCGCTCACCCATTACCGGTTGATAGATCAGGCCGGTGGCAAGGCTGCATGGCTGGCATTTGAGCCCTTGACCGGACGCACCCACCAATTGCGGGTTCACGCCCTGGCCTTGGGCACCCCTATTCTGGGTGATGGTAAATACGGCGGCAGGGAGGCCTTCCTCGATGGCGAGGATATTGCCGGGCGGCTTCATCTTCATGCCCGTGCCCTTCAATTTCCTCATCCCAAGGGAGGCATTCTTGAGATTGTCGCGCCGCCACCGAAACACATGCGGGAAA
>DASCOC010000031.1:0-4030 GCA_036011805.1 Rhodospirillales bacterium | reverse complement strand
AGCACTTCGTAAATCATGTCCGGATCAAGCCCGGCCTTCTGGCCCAGCGCCATGCATTCGGCTGCCGCCGTGGTGTTCACATGGACCAGGTAATTGGCGAGAATTTTCATGCGGCTGCCGTTGCCGACGGGGCCGACATAGAAATTGCTGGCGGTGAAGCCTTCGAAGACGGCAAGGCATTCCTTATAGGCGGCTTCGTCGCCGCTGATGTGGATCGACGCCATGCTTTTGGCCAACATGGCGGGCGTGGCGCTGATCGGGCTGTCCAGCATGTTCTTGCCGGCTTCGGCGAGGCGGTCATGGGCGGCGATTTTTTGATCCACCTCCAGCGTGCTGCATTCAATAACGATTTGCCCCTTGCGGTCATGTTCCGAGATCCCGTCGATGACGGCATTGAGCGCGCCGACGCTGGGCAGCGACGTGATTACCACGTCTGCATTGGCGGCGACTTCCGCAGCCGAGGCCAAGGCATTAAGACCGGTGTCATCCAGGGCCGCGATGCAATCGGGGTTGAGATCAAACCCCGATACCTTGAATTGTTTTTCCAGTAAAAGTCTTGCGATATTGCCCCCCATGGGGCCTAGGCCGATGATGCCGACGGTCATGGTCATGAGTTTTCTCCTCCCTTGATTTTAATCATTCGACTTGGGCGAACAGCTCGTCGCCCAGGATTTTGCGTTGTTCAGACAACAGCGGCCCTACGGCGGCCTTGAAGGCGGCGCGCTCGGTATCGGTTAATTGCACGATTTCGTTTTCGGCCGGGTCCAACTTGCCGAGGATGTCCGCGTCTTCGGCCTGGGCCAGTTCGCGCTGCGCCGCAGTCGCCACCACCATTGCCTCGGTAACGGCGTCCTGGACGTCTTCAGGCCAGGTAACGTACTGGGCGTTGTTGGCCAGCACCAGGACCATGCCGTAGAAATGCCCGGACAGCGTGATATGGCGATGGTAACGGTGGGTGCCGAAATTATAGGTGTTGGTGAGGGGGTTTTCCTGGGCGTCGATGCGCCCCGATTTCGCCGCCTCGACCAGGTCGGCGACGTCAACGAAGGTGGGCTCGAACCCCAACAGACGAAAGGTCTGTTGATGCAGCTCGCTCGACATGGTGCGAATGGAAAGGCCGGCGCAATCATCGGGCCCGTGGATGGCGCGCACCCCGTTGGTGAAATGGCGAAAGCCATTGTCCCAGAAACCCAGCACCCGCATGCCGGTGTTTTCCCGGAATTTGCCCTTCAACAAATCGCCCAAGGCGCCGTCCAGCGCGGCATAGACCTTGGCCCGGTCCTCGACCACGAAGGGCAGGTCGAAGATGCCCAGTTCCGGCACTTTGTCGGCCAAATAACTGGACGCGAAATAGCACATGGAAAGATCGCCGGCATCGACCATCACCGGCAGGTCAAAGGCCTTAATGCCCCGGGACGCCACCATGTTGCCGTCCATCTCGAAATTGACGGCGTCATCAAAGCGGTCGCGTAATTCCCGGCCCAGAACCTCGGCGGCCTGATTGTGTACGGATGCGGGCGGCTGGTACCCGCCGAGGGTGATATGTGTGGGATTCAATACTAATCCTCTAACCAACGTGGGGCGACTTGCTCATCGATGATGATGACACCCGATTTAATGACGAAGAGCCTCCAAAGCTAGCCGGTATTGAAGAGCAATTCGGGTAGGTAGGTCGCGATTTCCGGGAAATTGATGATCACGACCATGCCAACCAGCATGATGATCCAATAGGGTGTCGAGCTTTTGAATATGGTCATCACGTTCATATCCGGATCGAACTCCTGGATCGACGACTTCACGGTATACACCAGCAGCCCGAATGGCGGCGTCAGCAATCCGGCCTCGATGGCAATAATGCCGATGACGGCGAAGGCGATGGGGTCGTAGCCCAGTTTGACGGCGATGGGCGCGAAGATGGCCGCCGTCAGCAGCATGATGGAAATGGAATCAATAATCATGCCGAGCGCAAACCAGATCAGCACCATGACCGAAATAATCATCCAGGGCGCCATGCCGGACTCCAGGAAAACGCCTTCGATGGCGTTGGCCAAGCCGGTCATGGCCAGCGTCCTGGAATACAGCGATGCGGTGACCAGCAGCAACAGGATCGGCGCCGAGGTCCGCCCCACCGACAGAATGGAATCGATAATATCCTTAAAGCGCATGCCCTTGATAATGCCCAGTGCCAGGCCGATCAGGGCGCCGGCGCCGGCGCCTTCGGTGGGCGTGAAAATACCGAACCAGATACCGCCGAGAACGGCGACAATGACAAGGATGATACCGGCGAAGCTGATCAGGAATTGGGTGGTCGAGACTTCGTCTTGATCATCCACCTCTCCGTTTTCCACCACGGTTGCCCCGGCACCGGCGCCGACAACCTCGGGCTTTATCAGCGCGAAGATGAAGACGTAAACAATAAACATGCTCGCCAACAGCATGCCGGGCAGGATCCCGGCGGCGAAGATCTGACCGATGGATTGTTCGGTGAGGATGCCCCAGACAATCATCAGCACCGAAGGCGGGATTAGCATACCGAGGCAGCTGGAACCCGCGACCGCGCCCAAGGCGAAGCCCTTGTGGTAGCCATAGCGCTTCATTTCCGGATAGGCGATGCGCGAAAAGGCGGCGGCGGATGCGATACTGACGCCGGTGACGAAAGAGAACAGCGCATTGCCGACCACCGTGGCGATGGCCAGGCGGCCGGGTATTTTGCGCAGCAACCGGTTGATGCCGCGATAGACGTCGGTGATGGTTCCCGACTTGCCGATAAATTCCCCCATCAGCATAAACAAGGGAATAACGGCAAACACATAAGCGCGGATGGCTTCGTAGGCCGTCGCCGCCAGCATGGATTGGACGGTTTGGAAGGCGTAGGCGTCGGCGCCGGTAACCAGAAAGATGCCCAGCGCGCTGGTCATGCCGAGCGCAATGGCGATATGGACACCGATGGCGACCAGGCCAACCAGGCTAATGACCAGCAAAACGGCGGTATTTACTTCAAACAATGGACTAAACTCACTTGTTGCTGGTCTTGGTTAAAGGGTGGGAGTGCTCGTATCGACTTCGGAATCCAACATTTCCGGCTGGAATACGTCGATATAGGCCATCACCAGGTAATTGATCATGGCGACGCCGCTGCCGACAAGGACGGTCCAGCGGGCCGGCCAGGAAGGTACGCGCAAGGCGCCTTCGCCTTCGTATTCACCCTCGACGTAGGAAAGGATGCTTTCCTCCCAGCCGCCGGTGATGATCATCAGGAAGAAGGCCGCGCCGAGCAAATAGCCGATAGCCAGGAGTATCCGCTGCACCTTATCCGGCAGATGGACGACCAGAAAATCCGCCTTCAGCATGGAACGCGAACGGATGGCGTAACCGGCCTGCAAAAAGACGACGATGACAATGGAAGCGGCGACGATTTCGGCGGTGCCTTCGATAGGGAAGTCAAAGACATAGCGACCGACGATGTTGGCCATCACCAGAAACGCCAGCCCGAAGGCCCCGGCCGCCGCGACAACCATCAGAAATTTAGACAGTCGATCGCTAAATGCGATGAGCGACATTTTCTTTACCTTGTTTTGTAATTGCCGTTTGAAAATAAAATAAAAAAATTACCGGCTGAAATCCAAGGAATTCGGTTTCCAGCCGGTAATAATTGAGTGATCTACAATTCGTCGTTCGCGGTGGTTACTTGACTACGTAGCGCACCGGCCATTTGTAGCCAACCTCTTCGGCGGCATCCAAGGTTGCGTTCAGGATCGCCTTCGCCGGCCAGCCTTTCTTCTCCATTTCTTCGGCGTACTTTTGCGGCCAATGGGCCAGTTTCTTCGCCCAATCGAGACGGACGGAGGCCGGCAGGTCGCTCACCGTAATGTTCTTGCGCAGCCAATCCATGTCCTTCTTGTAGCCGATTTTGTTGAACGTGCCGGTTTGGACCGAATACTTGTCGGCGATCTCCTGGATGATCGGTTTCACTTCCGCCGGCAGGGATTTCCAATAGCGGTTGTTGACCGTCAGGCCGTGCCAGGTAATG
>DASCOC010000030.1:0-4635 GCA_036011805.1 Rhodospirillales bacterium | reverse complement strand
ATAACCTCAAAGGCGATACGGGCGCCTGAAAGAAATTCATCCGGATCAAACTTCTGATCAAGCGCCCGGACTTTTTTGAGACCCTTGGCCAGGGGGTCTTCATTATCAACCGCCCCATCCGCAACTTCTTTTTCGGCGTCGTTTTCGGCGTCGTTTTCAGCGTCGTTTTTTGACGCCGGGTCACTGCGATCCGGCAGCTCCACCACGTTATCATCGGAGGATTCCTTGAATTGTTCTTTTTGCCGGTTTTTAAACGGACCACGGAACTTGCCCTCGTGACCGTCCCGGCGACCGAGAACACCGCGAAGCCGCAACACCAAAAAGGCAGCAACCATCGCGAAGAATATGATGTCGATAAACTGGAAACCTTCGCCCATTATTGGTAACGGCTCTTAAACCACGGGGGACAGGCCTGTGTGGACGGCCCCGCACGCTTGAGTTAAATACAATGCCCAACGCCTACACACGTTAACGGCTAACGGCACCCAGGTCCATAAACCTGTCCCAATGGTCGAAACGCGGTAGGCTTCTTAAGCGTAGATAGGCAGGAAAACCGGAAAGAGCAAGCATGGGAGCCATCCTTTTCATTATCCTGGTCGGGGTGCCGATTGTCGAAATCGCCCTTTTTATTGAAATCGGCGGGTTGATCGGTTTTTGGTCGACCATCGGTGTTGTCGTCCTGACCGCGCTTGCCGGCACCACATTGCTTCGTTACCAGGGGTTGGCGACGCTGCGAAAGGCGCAGGCCAGCCTTGAGCAGAACCGGTTTCCAATCGATGAGGTTTTCGACGGTCTTTGCCTGGCAGTGGCCGGTGCGTTGTTGCTGACACCCGGTTTTTTTACCGATGGGATCGGGCTGTTGCTTTTTCTGCCCCCGTTACGAAAATTTTTGCGGCACCGTATCGCCCGCATGATGGCTGAGCGTGGCCATGTTGAGGTTCACGCAACCGGGCCGAATGGAGAGGCGGGGCCTGTTATCGATGGTGAATTCGAAGACATCACCCCCGGCGAAGATAGACCGCCGGAACGGTTGGATATTAAGCCGGGCGATAAAGAGGATTAATGCGTGAAGTGGTTGTTCGGGCCGTCATTCCATGATAGCCACGGGGCCTCTTAATATTCAGCAATATGGCAAACAGGTATCGGAAGAGGAACCATGGCGAAAAAATCAAAGAAAGACAACGCGCCTGACAAAAAAGCGAGCGCAGCCCCCGACGTAATCCCCGGGGCGGCGGACAGCGGTGATCAACCAGCCCCGGACCAGGTTCCCGAAGGGGCGGTCAATGAGCAGCCGATTGCGATTAACGCCCAGTATACCAAGGATCTTTCCTTTGAGGCGCCGGGGGCTCCCGGAATCTTCGGATTGATGCAGCAGGAACCTCCGGATATCAGCGTCAATGTTAATGTCAACGTCAATCCTCTTCAGGAAAAGACCTTTGAGGTGATTCTTGAGATCGGCGCCGAGTGCAAGATCAAAGACCAGACGGCATTCATTCTGGAGCTGGAGTACGCGGGTGTTTTCACCCTTGGTGTCCCCGAAGAACATGTACAGCCGGTGTTGTTGATTGAATGCCCGCGCCTGTTGTTCCCGTTTGCCCGAAATATCCTCTCCGATGTTTCCCGTGACGGCGGGTTTCCGCCGTTGATGTTGGGGCCGCTGGACTTTGCCGCCATGTATCAGGCCAAGATGCAAGAGCTTGAAAAAACCATGGCGGCGGGTGGAGCCGCGGGCGGTGAGGCGCCCGGCGCGACGAATTAATCCCGTCCTAAGCCTTCCAGATCGGGGTCACCAGCTTCTCAAGAAAGACCGCGTGGGTGGCCTTTTCCTCGGGACTCGGCGCATGCGGGCGGGGCGGGCGCCGGTTTGGTCCACCTCCTTCGGCGACGGTCTCGGTTTCGGCGGCAAGCTCGAGGCCCTGCTGGCGGCCGCCGATCAGTTCCAGGTAGACGTCCGACAGCAGCCGCGCATCCTTGAGGGCGCCATGCAGGGTGCGATCCGAGTTGTCGATTTGAAAGCGCCGGCACAGGGCGTCCAGATTGACCTGAGAACCGGGAAACTTGCGCCGCGCCAGTCCTACCGTATCGATGGCGCGTTCCACCGAAAGCGGCTCTTGCCCAATTATTTCGCGCTCGGCGTTAAGGAACCCCAGGTCGAAATCGGCATTGTGAATGATCAGCATCGAATCACCGATAAAGTCCTCAAACGCCTCGGCAATGTCGGCGAATTTTGGCTTATCGGATAGAAATTCCTCGCTTAGCCCGTGAATCGCCTCGGCCTGTTCGGGTATATCCCGCTCGGGGTTGATGTATTCATGGAAGTGCTGCCCAGTGGGCATATGATTGACCAGCTCGACACAACCGATCTCGACGATTCTGTCACCGGATTTCGCACTCAGGCCCGTGGTTTCCGTATCAAGGACGACTTCACGCAATATTTCGTCTCCCTGCCAAGGATTGAATACGTGTCCGGGGCGGCCAGTTTTTCCCCCGCCAATGCCAGGTGAGTCTGACAATGTTCCGAATTTGAAGCAAGCTGAAGTCGCGGCCAAGGCCGGTTAAAACGACAAAATCCGAGCGTCGGCGTTTTTCCGCATCCGGTGTTTGCCGCGCCAGAATCGAGTCCAATCTTTCGCGGGTCATACCGGGCCGCCTGAGAACCCTTCGTTCCTGCAGAAACTTAGGCGCCGATACCGTAATCACAATGTCACAACGATCTTCGGCGCCGGTTTCAAACAGCAGCGGAATGTCGAGAATAACCTGGCGGCAGCCATGGCGCGCGTGGCGCTTAAGAAATTGCTGTTCCCGGCGGCGCACCATCGGATGCAGAATTTCTTCAAGCCGGCCAAGGCCCGCGGGATCACCAAAAACCCGATTGGCGAGGGCTTCGCGGTCAATTTCGCCTTTTTCTATGGCTTCGGGAAACATCTTTGCAATCGGGCCAGTCGCCTCGCCGCCAATTCCCGTCAGTTCATGAACGGCGATATCGGCATCATGAACAGGAAGTCCCAAGCGGCGGAAATTGTCGGCGGCGACGGTCTTGCCCATACCGATGGACCCGGTCAGCCCAAAAATCAGCATTCTTCAAGGCCTTCCAGGATAAAGGCCCTTAGGGCGTCCGTGACTTCCGGCTTGACCCCGAACCAAAAGAAAAAACCCGGCCGCGCCTGATGCAGCAACATGCCTAACCCATCGACGACCGGGTTGCCGAGTTGTCGCGCCGTCGTCAACAACGGTGTTATCAACGGCGTATAGACAATATCCGTGACTACGGCGGACGCCGGCAGGTTTTCCAGGTCCAGATCAAGGGGGTCTTTGTCCTTCATCCCCAACGTGGTGGTGTTGACCAGGAGTCCGATTTCTTCAAGCGCCGATGTTCGCTTGTCCCAATCGATGACGGTGATGGCGCCGCCGATTTCCTTGGCCAGCTGGTCGGCGCGTTCGCGGGTTCGGTTGACAAGCCTAAGCTCGCCCACCCCGGCCTCCAATAACGCCGCGACAATGGCGCGCGCCGCCCCGCCGGCGCCCAGCACCGTAACCGGGCCCTGATTCGCCGCCCAATCGGGGGCGCCGTCTTTCAGGTTTTCCATAAAACCAAAGCCATCGGTGTTGCCGCCATACAGTGTTCCCTCCTGCACGACGACGGTATTCACGGCGCCGATGCGCCGGGCATTATCGTCCAGGGTATCCATGTGGGCGACGGCGGCCTCTTTGTGGGGGACGGTGATGTTGACGCCGGCGAATTCCTGACTGGCAAGCTTGAGCAGAAAAAGCCGCAGCGAATCCGGGGGAATCGCCAAGGGCTCATAAACGCCGTTGATATCGTGTTCCTTCAGCCAATAACCGTGCAGCCGCGGCGACAGGGAGTGGCTGATCGGCCAGCCGATGACTCCGGCTTGAATGAATCTGTTGTTTTCGGTCACATCGGCGATCCTTGGTATTACTCCGCGGTAGCGCCCACCTTGCGCAAAAAATCCAGCAAGGCCAAGAGTGGCAATCCCAAAATGGTAAAATAATCGCCATCGATGTGGCTGAACAATTGTGCCCCCGACCCTTCCAGCCGATAGGCCCCGACGCTTTCCAGGATATCAGGGCCAGATTCCTCGATGTAGTTTTCCAGAAACCCGTCCGAGAAATCACGCATGGTCAGGTGAGGCATTTCCAAATGGCGCCAGACATTGGCGTCGCCCCGGTAGACCGAAACGGCGCTGATCAATCGGTGACGGCGGCCACGAAGCGCCCTCAGCGTTTCCGCGGCGGCGGCGAAATCCGGTGGCTTATCGAACCAATGGCCATCACATTCCAAGATTTGATCGGCGCCGATGACCAGGGCCCGTGGGATGCGGGCGGCGACTTCTCCGGCCTTGGCGTCGGCCAGGACGGTGGCGGCGGTTTCCACATTACCGTCCTCACGACGAACACGCTTTTTGATTTTCGTCTCGTCAATGGCCGCGGTTTCGCATCGGTGGCGAACACCGGCGTTATTCAAGATGTCGCTTCGGATTTTGCTGGCCGAAGCCAGAACGATGGAACCCATTTCGCCCCCGTTCTTGAAAACGATCAGTCTTCTTCTTCCTTGCGGCGGTTATACAGTTGAATGATGGTCGCCGCCGTTTCTTCAATTGATTTACGGCTGAC
>DASCOC010000029.1:0-9884 GCA_036011805.1 Rhodospirillales bacterium | reverse complement strand
TTCTCTATGGCGCCACTGGGTGTTTTATATAGTTAGCGTCAATCTTCCCACCTTTGTTGAATCTCACCTTTAAAGGCTTCCACCAAAGGATATCGTGATCTCCTTTATTGGTTGGGGTTTAAATAAATCGGACCTGATGATTTATTTGATGTCCGCTTATGGCTATTAGCGGACTCTTTGCCATGCCCTAAATAATGTCCGCTTACCCCCCGAAAGCGGCCATCCGGCCCGGCTCCGGACGGGGTTTCAAGCTTGACATTTCATAAATTATGTTCTATGTTTGTTCTATACCTCCCGGCGCTGCCAGGGGCTGCTCTTTGATAAGTGAATATGAACAAAATCGCCTCCCTCGGCGCCACATGTTGGCCGAGGCGGATTGGCTGTGTCCGCCGCCCGACCGTGGTTGTCCTATCGGTGGCGGGGAACGCTGAAATTAAGGAAAAATACCGGTACCCGGCAGCAATTAGACCGAAAACGACTCCAAAGTGACCACCAAACCACCACCCGATGTCCACCGAATGTCCACCCAATGACTACCGGATGTCCACCGAATGCCCACCAATGCCCACCAATGCCTACTTTCTGAAAAGGCGGTGGGATAACGGGCGGCCTAGAGCAAATCCCGAGCAAATGGACTCATTTGCGACGACGAATTTGCGGCTAAAATATCCTAGTAGCGATAGGAATCCGGCTTGAACGGGCCGTCGGTGCCGACACCGATGTAATCGGCCTGTTCTTTGCTGAGTTGGGTCAGTTTGACGCCGAGCTTGTCCAGGTGCAGCGCCGCGACCTTTTCGTCCAGGTGCTTGGGCAGGACATAGACTTGTTTTTCGTAATCGTCCGGCTTCTGCCACAATTCCATCTGCGCCAGCACCTGGTTGGTGAACGACGCGCTCATCACGAAGCTGGGGTGGCCGGTGGCGCAGCCCAGGTTCACCAGCCGGCCTTCGGCGAGCAGGATGATCCGCGAGCCGTCGGGCTTCTCGATCTCGTCGACCTGCGGCTTGATATTGGTCCATTTGAAGTTGCGCAAGGCCTCGACCTGTATCTCACTGTCGAAGTGGCCGATGTTGCAGACGATGGCGCGGTCCTTCATGTCGCGCACATGATCGACGGTAATGACGTCGATGTTGCCGGTGCAGGTGACGAAAATATCGCCCCGGGGGGCGGCGTCTTCCATGGTCACGACCTCGAAGCCTTCCATGGCCGCCTGCAGGGCGCAGATCGGATCCGGTTCGGTGACCATGACCCGGCAGCCGGAACTGCGGAGACTCTCCGCCGAGCCCTTGCCGACATCGCCGTAGCCGGCGACCACGGCGACCTTGCCCGCCATCATCACGTCGGTGGCGCGGCGGATGCCGTCGACCAGGCTTTCGCGGCAGCCGTATTTGTTGTCGAACTTGGATTTGGTCACCGAATCATTGACGTTGATGGCCGGGAACAGCAGCGTGCCTTTTTCCTGCATCCCATACAGCCGGTGCACGCCGGTGGTGGTTTCCTCGGTAACGCCCTGGATGTTCTTGGCGGCGTTGGTGTACCAGCCGGGTTTTTCGGCCAGTTGCTTTTTGATCGAAGCGAACAGGACCTCTTCTTCCTCATTGCCCGGCTTATCGAGGACGGAGGCGTCGCCTTCGGCCTCGATGCCCAAGTGCAGCAACAGCGTGACGTCGCCGCCGTCGTCGAGGATCATGTTGGCGGTGCCACCGTCGGACCAATCAAAAATCCGATGCGCGTAATCCCAGTAATCGACCAGGCTTTCGCCCTTCAGCGCGAACACCGGCGTTTCCCCGGCTGCGATGGCCGCCGCGGCGTGGTCCTGGGTCGAAAAAATATTGCACGTCGCCCAGCGGATATCGGCGCCCAATGCCCTCAGGGTCTGAATCAGGACCGCCGTCTGGATGGTCATGTGCAAGGAACCGGCAATGCGCGCGCCTTTGAGCGGCTGGCTGTCCTTGAATTCGTCCCGGATCGCCATCAGGCCGGGCATTTCCGTTTCGGCCAGGGAGATTTCCTTGTTCCCCCACTCGGCCAGGGAAATATCGGCGATCTTGTAATCATCAAACGGCATGGCGGGACTCCTTGGGCCTAAAAATAGGGGCGGGAAAGAGGGGGTTTACCAGTCGTCGGGGATTGCCGCAACCCGTTTCGGCGTTTGCCGGCACCGAGATGGTTTGAAGGCAAAAATATGCTCACGCGAGGGCGTTGAAATCATCCAGCAGCATGGCGATCCGCCCGGAGTCGACCTGGTCCATGATCACCTCGGCGCGGTGGTTGGCGGCGGCCAAATCAATTTCCCTGATCCGCTGTTTGACCAGGGGAATGTTGCTCGGCGTCATCGACAGTTCGCGGATGCCGAGGCCCAACAGCAACGCCGTATAACGGGGGTCACCGGCCATTTCCCCACAGATGGCGATGGGGATGCGGGCACGAAGGGCGGCGTCGGCAGTGAATTGCAACAGCCTCAGCAAACCCGGATGCAGCGGGTTGAACAGGTGGGCGACGTGTTCATTGCCGCGGTCGATGGCCAGCGTATACATGGTCAGGTCGTTGGAACCGATAGAGAAGAAATCGCTGTGCTGGGCCAAGGAGTTGGCGGCCAGGGCGGCGCCGGGGACCTCGATCATGACGCCGAGGTCGGGTAGCGGATCGGGAATTGCAATGCCGCGCCGTGTCAGCTTGGCGGCGGCTTTTTTCAGCAGGTCCCGGGCCTGGCGAATTTCAGCCACGGCGCTGATCATCGGCAGCAGGATTCGCACGTTGCCGGAGTTTGCGGCACGCAGAATAGCCCGGAATTGGGTTTCCAGGACATCCGGCCGGGCGAGCGACAGCCGGATGCCGCGAAGGCCCAGGTTGGAAACCGCGCCGTCCTCGATTCCGTTCAACAGCGCGGCCACCGGTTTTTCGGCGCCGACATCCAGGGTCCGCACGGTCACCGGGCGCTTGCCCATGACGGAGATGACGCTATTTAGCTGTTCGACCTGTTCGTCTTCGGTGGGGATGTCTTCGCGGTTCATGAACAAGAACTCTGAGCGCAACAGCCCGATGCCGGCGGCCCCGGCATGGGTCACCATGGCCATTTCAATGGGCAATTCGACGTTGGCCTGCAAGACCACTTCGGTATCGTCGCGGGTGACGGCGGGAAGCGAGCGCAGGCGATCCAGGCGGCGGGTCTGTTTCAGGTGTTCGGCGCGACGGCGCTCAAAGGCGGTAATTGTTTTCTGGGTCGGATTGATCACCACGCGCCCGGAATTGCCGTCGACGATGATGGTATCGCCGGTCTTGACGTCGCCGATTAAACCGGCCGCGCCCAACACCGTCGGCAAGCCTAGGGCGCGGGCCATGATGGCGGTGTGGCCCTCGGCGCTGCCGCCCATGGCCGCGGCGCCGGCGACCAAGGCCGGGTCCAACTGCGCGGTATCGGCGGGAGTCAATTGTTCGGCGACGATGATGCTGCCTTCGGGCACCGCAGAAAATGGTTTTAACGGGGTCTTGGTCAGATTCCTGAGAAGCCGGTTGCTGACTTCGCGGATATCGTCGATGCGCGCCGCGATATAGGTGTCGTCCATGGCTTGGAAGACATCGGAGATGGCGGCAATTTCGGCTTTGACCGCGGCTTCGGCGTTGATCTGGTCGTTGGCGATACGGTCGATGGCGCCGCGGACCAGACGCGAATCCTGAAGCATGCGCAGATAGGCGTCGAGCAGATAGGTGAGTTCTTCGCCGTTGGCCCCGGATTTGGCCTTGGCCCTGGTTTGGAGCAGGCGGATTTGACGCCGCGCCAAACGGATGGCGACGTTCAGGCGTTTCTTTTCAGCGCCGATGTCCTTTTTGGGAATCTTCCGTTCAGGCACGTCCAGGGCGCCACTTTGGCGGACATAGGCGGGCCCGATGGCGATGCCGGCGGCAACGCCCATGCCTTCAAATTGATGCTCCTTCAAGGTTGCCTTGGCCATGGTTATTCGTCGTCCTCATGGAATTTATCGGCGATCAGCGTTGCCAGGGCGTCGATGGCGGCCTCTGCGTCCGGGCCGGCCGCTGCAAGCTCGATGTCGCTTCCGGGTGCCGCCGCCAGCATCATCAAGCCCATGATCGAAAGACCCGACACGGTTTGCTCTTTCCGGCTGACCACAATTTTGGCCTCGAAATCACCGGCGGTGCTGGCGAATTTCGCCGCCGCCCGGGCATGCAGGCCGCGGGAATTGATAATGGTGACTTGGCGGCGCACGCTTCCATCCGCATCATCCTTCCCAGCAGGGCCACCGTTTGCGTTCATGGCCGGGGAGTCTTGAGCGTTGCTCATTCCTCATCCTGCGACAGCAGCTTCGAGGCGATATTGATATATTTGCGCCCGGCCTCCTGGGCGCTTTCGATGGCATCGGCCAACGGTTCCGTCTTGCGCACGCTGGCCAGCTTGATCAGCATCGGAAGATTGACGCCGGCGATGATTTCCACATTCGCCTTATCCATGACGGAAATGGCTAAATTGGAAGGCGTGCCGCCGAACATGTCGGTCAGCAGCACGACACCATCGCCTTCGTCGGTCTTGGCGGCGCTTTCCATGATTTCGGAGCGCCGTTGTTCCATATCGTCGTCCGGGCCGATACATACGGCGATCACGTTGGGTTGCGATCCGACCACGTGTTCCAGCGCCGCAACCAATTCTTCGGCCAAACGGCCATGGGTAACAAGAACCATACCGATCATTTTAAGAGCTCTTTCCCGTGGGTGTTTGAACAGTCCTTTAGAGTGCGCAGCTTTTTAGTCTCTATTGCCGGGTTTGTCCAAGTCCCTGTGACGCAATTGTAAGGGGGCGCCCTTTTCTTCAAGCCAGGTATTCAGCTTTTCGGCAACAAAAACAGAGCGATGGCGGCCACCGGTGCAACCGATGGCTATGGTCAGATAATTTTTTCCTTCCTCCGCATAGCGCGGCAACAACGGCTCCAACAGGCGGGTCAGGCTATCAAAAAAGGGTTGGAAACCCTCATCGGCGGATATGAATGCGCCGACGTCCTTGTCACGGCCGCTGAGATCCCTCAAATCCCGCTGGTAATGGGGATTGCGCAGGAAACGGACGTCGAACACCAGGTCGGCGTTGCGGGGCAGCCCAAGGCGGTAGGAAAACGAGGTCACGAAAATAGACAATCCGGCAGTGGTGCCAATCCCGAAATGGCCCTCAAGCGACTGCTTCAGATCCTTGATTGCCATTTCCGAGGTATCGATCAAAACGCTGGCTTGATCGCGAACCGTGGCCATCAGATCTCTTTCCCGGCGCAGGCCATCGCTGATCGGCCGGTCGTCGGCAAGCGGATGGCGGCGGCGGGTTTCCTCGAATCGGCGGCCCAGGATTTCATCGTCACAATCCAGGAACACCAGTTTCACATCCATATCCTGGAGTCCGAACAGGACGTTTAGTTCCTCTAAAAACCCAGGCGCGTTGAAGTCGCGGGTGCGGATGTCGATGCCGATGGCGATGGGGTGGGGAAACTCACCATCCGCCAATAGGCGGCCGATCAGTGAAACCGGCAGGTTGTCCACCGCCTCATAGCCCAGGTCTTCAAGCACGCCCAGGGCCGAACTTTTGCCGGCCCCGGAAACGCCGGTGACCAGAAGCAACGGTGCCGGCGTTTGGCTGTTGGTATTCATGATGGAGGTATTATAGCTCTACCGGGTACTGAATTGCAGCGCGTACTTTCGCCGGGGTCGATGCCTCGAAGGGAGCCAGCCGGAGCAACGGCAGGGCAATACCGAGAATATCCGCTTTTGCCGGCTCCGGCAGCCGTTCGACATCGGCGGCGGCAACCAAATCGACGACCAAGGCCAACGGGGATTCTTGAACCGCGCCGATGGTGAGGATGCCGATCCCTCGAACCTCTATGCGCCCGGCAAGCGCCGCCGGCGCCGAGGCAAAGATTCGGCCATCGCGCACCGCAAGGTTGGTGCGGTCATCGGCGACAAGGCGGGCGCCGGTATCGATCATGCGCAGCGCCAGATCCGACTTTCCACTCGCCGATGGCCCCCGCAGCAAGACCCCGGCGCCATCGATATCTATTGAGGTGGCGTGAACTTGTTCCATGGCGGCAAGCGTGGAGCCCCCCGAATGTACTGTCAATGGCACCCTGTCAACCGGTCGCCAGACGAACCGTAAAACGCGCGCCCAGGATGTTGCCGTCCGCGTCCTTGCGGTTGGATGCGGACAACTGACCACCGTGGGCATTGATGATTTGTCTCGAAATGCTAAGGCCAAGGCCGGAATGGGTGCCGAATTTCTCCGAGTCGCGGCGTTCCGTATAGAAACGCTCGAAGATCGCGTCTTCCTTTCCCTTCGGCAATCCAGGGCCTTCGTCGTCGACATCAACGATCATCCAACCGTCTTCGCGGGAAACCGTGATGGTGATGTGATCATCGGGTCCGCTGAAGGAGACGGCGTTGGTGAAAAGGTTCCGGAAAACCTGGGCCAGCCTGATTTCGATACCATCGACCATCAGCGGCTCTTCATCCAGGCTCCTGCCTTCAAGATGAATGCGTGGGGTCTGGTCGTTGGTGTTGTCGAAGGTGGAGTCATGCAGGTCGACCAGGGTTTCCAGCATGGCGCCGATGTCTACCGGTTCGGTCTCGGCCCTGGAAAGTTCCGCATCCAGGCGCGAGGCATCGGATATATCGCTGATCAGCCTGTCAAGACGAACAACGTCTTCCTGAATGATGGTCATCAGCTTGCGCTGTTGTTCCGGGTCTTTCAGCCGCGCCGTGGTTTCGACGGCGCTCCTGAGCGAGGTCAGGGGGTTCTTGATTTCGTGCGCCACGTCGGCGGCAAAACTTTCGATGGCGTCCATTCGCAACCACAGCGCCTCGGTCATTTCCGACAGGCTTTCGGCCAGTTCCCCGATTTCATCCTTGCGCCCTTTGAAGTCGGGAATGGTTTGTTTTCGACCGTGGTCATGGCGGACTAACTCTGCGGCGGCGGCCAGGCGGCGGATCGGCCGGGCGATGGTGCCGGCAAGATACATCGACAGCAACACCGTTACCGCCAGGGCGGCGGAGAAAATCTTCAGGATGGCGATGCGGACCTCTAAAAGGGCTTCGTCGATAACGCGGGAGCCTTTGGTCAGCAGCACGGCACCCAACACCTGCTTATAGCGTTGCACGGGTACGGCGACGCTGAGAATCAACGGATCGCCCCCAGCGCTGCGTACCCTATGTGCCGTGTCTCCGCCCAGGGCGGAAATAATCTCGGGGTAATCCCGGGCGTGTTGGCGGGACCGTTCCCGGTAGATCGGCAGAACGTCCTGGCGGGTCAACCTGCGCATCAGCCGGTCATAGACTTCAAGGGCCGCCGGAAGCAATCCGCGTTCGGCTCCCGGTGGCGGCAATTCCTCGATACGGACCATCCCGCCCGGCCCCATCAGGCGAAGGGAATCGGCGACCAGGGTGCCGTTGTCGCGGAACAGGCGGGCTCGGGTTCCTGTTGTCTCTACCAGGCGGCGGACGATCCGGTCGGCGATTTCGGAAACCAGTTGGTGGCCGGCCGGGGTGTCGGCGGTGATGGCGCCTTCACCCAAGGCGGCGGCGAACATCTGAGCCTGCACGGTAAGTGACTTGAGTTCCGCTTCGATAAGAGTTTCGCGGTATTCACCATGAAACAAAACACCGCCGCCGAGCAAAGCGAGCGCCAGGATGTTGATCGCCAGGATGCGCCGGGTCAGCGGTGAAAGCAGGCGCCTGTCCCGTTGGCTTTCCGGACGGTTGCTGGATTGAGGTTTAGACCCCCGTGTCATGGCGCCCCCGGCACGTGATCAGCTTCCGCGGTAACGGTAGCCGACGCCGTAAAGGGTTTCGATTTCAGCGAAATCCTCGTCCACGGACTTAAATTTCCGGCGCAGGCGTTTGACATGGCTGTCGATGGTCCGGTCATCGACGTAGATATGTTCCCCATATGCCGCGTCAATCAGTTGGTCTCGGTTTTTGACATGTCCTGGCCGGCGGGCCAACGCCTCGACCAACAGGAATTCGGTTACCGTCAGGTTGACTTCGGTGTCTTTCCAGGAACACAGATGGCGGGACTGATCGAGGACCAATTCGCCCCGGCGCATGACTTCACCCGAGATGTTGTCCTGGCTCGGCAGTTCGTGACGGCGCAACACGGCATGAATTCGTTCCATCAAAAGACGCTGGGAAAAAGGTTTCTTGATGTAATCGTCCGCGCCCATGCGAAGCCCCATGACCTCATCGACTTCGTCATCCTTCGACGTCAGGAAAATAACCGGCACATCGTTTTTCTGGCGCAGATTGCCGAGCAGTTCCATGCCGTCCATTTTTGGCATCTTGATGTCCAGTATAGCCAGGTCCACGGGCTTGCGGACGATACCTTCCAGGGCTTCGAGGCCGTCGCCATAGGTATCCACCCGGTAGCCTTCATCCTCTAGCGCGGCGGAAAGCGAGGCGAGGATGTTCTGGTCGTCGTCGACAAGGGCTATGGATTGGGCCATGAGCACGGTTCCTTTTGGTCATCATAGGGGGCAGGGCAAGACCTAAGGGGGATTTATGGCAAAATTATAGCCATTAAAGGGACTTTGCCGAAAGAATGCCGTTGATGCGTGATTGACGATCGGCTTTTCTTCGCCATATAGTCAGGGTGGACGGTTCCCCATAGGGCGACAAAGCTTGGGGATCAAAAGGGAACACGGAGGAGTCGACCCAACTGGGGACTTTCAACCGTGGCTGCCCCCGCAACTGTAAGCGGTGAGTTTCGACGCCAACAAAGCCACTGGGAAACCGGGAAGGCGGCGTGAAGCGAAGAACCGCAAGCCAGGAGACCTGCCGTCCAGTGACATCGCGAACCTGCGGGACGGGGGATTCCGGCGGGACGGTTTAAACCGTAGCGGTGAGGACTGGAATTGTTCATCGCTAACGGAGACTAGGCATTATGCCCACTGATACGAAATATCTCGACGAAAAGACCCATCAAGCACAAATCCTGGCAACAACCACGTCGCGGGTTGGTCCTGCATTACTGGCGCTGTTGTTCGGCACCTTCTTATTACTCGGCGCCGGTTTCGCCAATTCCGCCGTTCTTCACAACGCCGCCCACGACGGACGCCACGCCCTCAATTTCCCCTGCCACTAAAGGGGCGGGCCATGTTTGGACGGATCGTCATGACGGCGGTCCTCGCCGGCTTGGTATCGGGCGTTTTCCTGTGGGGTGCCCACATGGTCAAGACGACGCCACTGATTCTTGCCGCCGAGGTTTATGAAAATGCCGCCGCTCCATCGAGCGGGGAACATCACCATGCTGACGAAACCGAGCCTGCCCGGACCCACAGCCATGCTCTGCCCGTCGCCGAATCCGTAGGGTTCGAGCGGGCTGCCTTTACGCTGCTTGCAGACTTGGTCAGTGCCGTCGGCTTTGCCTTTTTGTTGACGGCGGCAATCTCGTTTAAGGGGTCGCCTATTGATTGGCGGCGCGGCATTCTTTGGGGCCTTTCAGGGTATGCGGCTTTTTTCCTGGCGCCCTCATTGGGGCTTCCCCCGGAATTGCCGGGCATGCAGGCCGCCGCCCTTGAGGCCCGGCAAATCTGGTGGTGGGTGACGGTCGTGGCGACGGTCGCCGGTTTGAGCCTGGCGGCGTTTTCGCCCCATCGCGCCTTACAGGCCCTGGGCTTAGGCTTGATCGTGCTTCCCCATATAATCGGCGCGCCGCATCCCGAAATCACGCCGGGCGGTGTCCCGCCGGAACTGGCGGCTCAATTCGCCATCACCACGTCGGTGGTGTCGGGCTTATTCTGGATAGTGTTGGGGGGATTAACTGGGTATTTTTATAATCGTTTCGGAAACTCTTGAACTGAAGAGGTGGCCATGTCCAAAAAACCGAAACCCGGCATTCCAAACCC
>DASCOC010000028.1:0-15232 GCA_036011805.1 Rhodospirillales bacterium | reverse complement strand
CGCTGACATGGTGCAGACCGGGCATCGCACCGTACGCTTCAACTTCAAGCCCGGCGAGAACCGGGAACTGCCGCTGATCATGGGCCAGTTGACGATCCTGCCGAAGCATTATTGGCAAAACCGCGATTTCACCAAAACCACCCTGGAGCCGCCGCTGGGCAGCGGTCCTTATAAGATCGAGAGTTTCGAGCCTGGCCGGTCGATCACCTACAGCCGGGTCAAGGATTGGTGGGGCGAGAAAATCCCCGTCAATCGCGGGCAATATAACTTCGACACCATCCGTTATGATTATTACCGCGACGGCACCGTCGCCCAACTGGCGTTCATCGGCGGCGAATATGACTACCGGGCTGAAAATTCGTCCAAAATGTGGGCTACTGCTTATAAGAAACCTAATGTGGAAAAGGGGCTGATCCGTAAAGTGGAGATCAACCATAACCGGTCATCGGGCATGCAGGCCTTCGTCATGAATACCCGGCGCGATCTGTTCAAAGACCGACGCCTACGCAAGGCGCTCGCCTATGGCTTCGATTTCGAATGGTCCAACAAGAACCTGTTTTACGGCCAGTATGCCCGCACCCGCAGTTATTTCGACAATTCCGAACTGGCGGCGACAGGGGTGCCCGAAGGCGATGAGCTGAAACTGCTGGAACCCTATCGGGGCCGCCTCCCGGACGAAGTGTTTTCACAATCCTACAACCCGCCGAAAAACGATGGCTCCGGCAACGTGCGGCGAAACCTGCGCATCGGCGGCAAGTTGTTGTCCGAGGCCGGCTGGCGGATCAAAGGCAACAAGCGCGTCAATGAGAAGACCGGCAAGCCGCTGGAATTCGAGGTTCTGCTGGTCAGCCCGTTGTTTGAGCGCATCGTGCTGCCGTTCGCCAAGAACCTGGAAAAGCTGGGCGTCACCGTCCGGGTGCGTACCGTCGATCCGTCGCAATACCGCCGCCGCATCGATACCTTCGATTTCGATGTCATCGTCGGCGGCGCCGGGCAATCGCTGTCGCCGGGCAACGAACAACGCTCCTATTGGGGCAGCACCGCCGCCGATATCGAAGGCGGCCGCAACACCATCGGCATCAAGGATCCAGTCATCGACGAGCTGATCGAAAAGGTGATTACCGCGCCCGACCGCAAGGCCCTGGTGGCAAGCGTCAAGGCATTGGACAGGGTCCTACAGTGGGGCCACTGGGTGATCCCCCACTGGCACGCCAAATATGACCGTGTCGCCTATTGGGACAAGTTCGGGCGGCCTAAAATCACCCCCCTTCAAGGCAACCAGTTCCTGGCCTGGTGGGTCGATCCGAAAAAAGAAGACGCCCTGAAAAGCAAACTTGCCTCGGCCAAACAATGAACGGCACCTGAGCACCGGAACGCCACATGTACGCATACATCATCCGCCGCCTGTTGCTGATCATCCCGACGTTGTTGGGGATCATGGTCATCAACTTCGCCGTCGTTCAGGTGCTGCCGGGCGGCCCGGTGGAACAGATGATCGCCCAGTTGACCGGCGAGGCCATCGACGTCACCGCCCGGGTCGGCGGCGAGGCCGGCTCGGAGGTCAACGCTGGCAAACGCACCCAAGCCACCGGCAAACAGGCCGGTGCGCCGAGCCGCTATCGCGGCGCCCAGGGGTTGCCGCCGGAACTGATCAAGGACATCGAAAAACAATTCGGCCTGGATAAGCCGGCCCATGAGCGATTCGCGCTGATGATGGGGAACTACATCCGCTTCGATTTCGGTGACAGTTTCTTTCAGGATAGAAGCGTCACCCAACTGGTCATCGACAAGATGCCGGTGTCGATTTCGTTAGGCATCTGGACGACGCTACTGGTCTATCTGATCTCGATCCCGCTGGGCATCAGAAAGGCTGTTCAGGACGGATCGCGATTCGATGTGTGGACGTCCGGTGTGGTCATTTTCGGCAACGCGGTGCCGTCGTTCCTTTTCGCGATCCTGCTGATCATGCTGTTCGCCCGCGGCGGCATATTCCCCTATTTCCCGCTGCGCGGCCTGACCTCACCGAATTTCGAGACGCTGTCGTTTTTCGGCAAGATCGCCGATTACTTCTGGCACATGGCGCTGCCGCTGCTGTCGATGATTATCGGCGGATTCGCGGGCCTGACCATGTTGACCAAGAATTCGTTTCTGGAAGAGATCAACAAGCAGTACGTGATCACGGCGCGGGCCAAGGGGCTGGCGGAAAAACGCGTGCTCTACGGCCACATTTTCCGCAACGCCATGCTGATCGTCATCGCCGGTTTTCCCGCCGCCTTCATCGGCATTCTGTTTACCGGCGTGATGCTGACGGAAATCATCTTCTCGCTAGACGGGCTCGGCCTGTTGGGGTTCGAGGCGGCCTTGAAGCGCGACTTCCCGGTGATGTTCGGGACGCTCTATTTCTTTACCCTGCTGGGGCTTTTGATGGGGATCATCGGCGACCTGATGTACCACGTTATCGATCCCCGTATCGATTTCGAAGCGCGGGAGGTATAGGGCATGCCCGAAGACGCCATCACCCTCGAAAAACAAGCCGCACCGCCGGCGGATGATCGAGTCTTTGGGCTGCGTCTGACGCCGATCACACGCCGCCGGTTGGCCAATTTCAGCCGCAACCGGCGCGGATTTTGGTCGCTATGGATATTTTTGGCGCTGTTCTTCCTCAGCCTGTTCGCCGAATTGATCGCCAACGACAAGCCGTTGCTGGTCATTTACGACGGCGGCGTCTATTCGCCGGTCTTCGTCGAATACCCGGAGACCACCTTCGACGGTGAATTTCTGACCGAGGCGGATTACCGGGACGAATTCGTCATTGAGCTGATCGACAAAAAGGGTTGGATGATATGGCCGCCGGTGCGCTATTCCTTCGACACCATTAACTACAACCTCAAGACCCCGGCGCCGTCGCCGCCCAGCACCCAGAACTGGCTCGGCACCGATGACCAGGGCCGCGACGTGGTCGCCCGGATCATCTACGGCTTTCGCATATCGGTGCTGTTCGGGTTGACGTTGACCATTGTCAGCGCCTCGGTCGGCGTTTCCATCGGCGCCTTACAGGGCTTCTACGGCGGCCTCACCGACCTGTTGGGGCAACGCTTCATCGAGGTCTGGGCTGGGATGCCGATGCTGTATTTGCTGATCATCATGGCCAGCGTCATTACGCCGAACTTCTGGTGGCTGTTGAGTTTGATGCTGCTGTTCAGCTGGATGGGGTTCGTCGGCGTGGTGCGGGCCGAATTCCTGAAGGCCCGCAACCTGGATTTCGTCCGCGCCGCCAAGGCGCTCGGCGTCAGCGACCTCAAGATTATCTATAAGCACGTCTTGCCCAACGCCACGGTCGCCACCATTACCTTCATGCCGTTCACGCTGGCCGGTTCCATCACCACGCTGACGGCGCTGGATTTCCTCGGCTTCGGCCTGCCGGTGGGCTCGGCCAGCCTGGGCGAGCTTCTAAACCAGGGCAAGGCCAACCTGCATGCGCCGTGGCTGGGGTTTTCCGCCTTCGCCATCGTCGCCGTCATGCTCAGCCTGCTGGTCTTCATCGGCGAAGCGGTGCGTGACGCGTTTGACCCGAGGAAGACCTTCCGATGAACCCGCTATTGAAAATATCCGGCCTGCATACCTCTTTCGGCGGCGGCCAAGACGAGGTCAAGGCGGTCCGCGACGTATCGCTGACAATAGAAAAAGGAGAGACCCACGCGCTGGTCGGCGAGAGCGGGTCCGGCAAGTCGGTGACGGCGCTGTCGGTGATGCAGCTGTTGCCGTATCCGCGCGCCCACCATTCAAGCGGCAGCATTACCTTCCAGGGCCAGGAGCTGATCGGGGCTGAGACCTACACCATGCGCGAGATCAGGGGCAACCGCATCGCCATGATCTTCCAGGAACCGCTGACCTCGCTCAACCCGCTACATTCCATCGAAAAGCAGATTGCCGAGGTCCTGCATCTGCATAAGGCGCTCAGCCCCGAAGAAGCCCGCGCCCGCGTGCTAGAGCTGTTGGACCTGGTCGGCCTAAGCGAAGCCAAGACCCGCCTCGGCGCCCTGCCGCATGAATTTTCCGGCGGTCAGCAGCAACGGGTGATGATCGCCATGGCGCTGGCCAACGATCCCGATATCCTGATCGCCGACGAGCCGACGACGGCCCTGGACGTCACCATCCAGGCGCAGGTGTTGAAGCTGTTGCAGGACCTTCAGCAAAAACTCGGCATGGCGATGTTGCTGATCACCCATGATTTGGGCATCGTCCGCCACATGGCCGACACGGTATCGGTGATGACCGACGGCGAAATCGTCGAACAGGGCACCGCCGAACAGGTGTTCACCAACCCCGGCCACGATTACACCAAGCATCTGCTGGCCGCCGAGCCCAAGGGCCGCCCCGACGCCCCGCCCGCCTCATCGCCCGAAGTCATGGGCGGCGGCGACGTCAAGGTCTGGTTCCCGATCAAGAAAGGCGTCATCCGGCGCACCGTCGATCACGTCAAGGCGGTGGACGGGATCACCTTGTCGGTCCGCCAGGGCCATACGCTGGGCGTCGTCGGTGAAAGCGGGTCCGGCAAAAGCACGCTCGGTCGCGCGCTTTTGAAGCTGGAAAAAAGCCGCGGCGAGATCACCTTCCAGGGACGCTCCCTGCAAGCCATGAACGCCAAGGACTTGAAGCCCTACCGGCGCGAAATGCAGATCGTCTTCCAGGACCCGTTCGGGTCCTTGAGCCCGCGGCTGTCGATCCGCCAGATCGTCGAGGAAGGGCTTCTGGTGCATGGTGTTGGCGGCAAGGATGCCGGGGGCGTCGGCGGCGAGAACGGCGGCGGGAATGGCGCCGGGCAACGCCGCGATCTGGTCGTGCAGGCGTTGGAGGAAGTCGGCCTGGAAGCGGCGATGCTGAACCGCTATCCGCACGAATTTTCCGGCGGCCAGCGCCAGCGCATCGCCATCGCCCGGGCGCTGATCCTGAAGCCCAAATTCATCGTCCTGGATGAGCCGACCAGCGCGCTCGACATGTCGGTGCAGGCGCAAATCGTCGATCTGTTGCGCGACCTGCAAACCAGCCACGACCTGGCCTACCTGTTCATCAGCCACGACCTGAAGGTCATTCGCACCATGGCCCACGACATCATCGTCATGCATCGGGGCCGGGTGGTTGAGCAGGGCACCGCCGAAAGCGTCCTCGACAACCCCCAGGACCCCTACACCAAGGCGCTGATGGCCGCCGCCTTCGACATGAAGGCCGACGACACCGGCGCGGTCAGCGTTTAGGGGCTTTGCCGTGGCACTGCTGTTTTCCGCCAAATTCGAAGACGTCGAGCGCTGGCGCAATGCTCTTGCCGCCGAGCTTGGCGACATGGACTTTCGCCTCTGGACCCCGGACGGCGCCAACATCGGCGATCCCGCCGATATCGAATTCGTGTTGGCGTGGGGGCCGAAAAAGGGCGCGTTTAAGGAATTGCCCAACCTGAAGGCGATATTTTGCCTCGGCGCCGGGGTCGATCACCTGATCGGCCGGGACCTGCCCAAAGGCGTGCCGGTGGTGCGGCTGGTCGATCCCGGCCTGACCCGGGGCATGCGCGAATATGTGATTTATTGGACGCTGCATTACCACCGCCGCTTCAAAGAATACGCCGACAGCACGGCGGCCGGCGTTTGGAAGCAACTGCCGCAGGCCGACACCCGAAAGCGCCGCGTCGGCATCTTAGGGCTCGGTGTTTTGGGGGCGGACGCGGCGGCGCATCTGCGGGCGCTCGAATTCGACGTCGCCGGCTGGAGTCGTTCGGCCAAAGCGCTGGACGGCATCGAAAGTTTCCACGGCGCCGACGGCCTGCCAGCGTTCCTAGCGCGCACCGAAATTCTGGTCAACCTGTTACCGCTGACGCCGGAAACCACCGACATCATCAACGCCGAGACGCTCAACCAACTGCCCAAGGGGGCGTTTGTCATCAACGCCGCCCGCGGTCCGCACGTGGTCGATGACGACCTGATTGCGGCCATTGATGGCGGGCATATCGCGGCGGCGACGCTGGACGTTTTTCACGCCGAGCCTTTGCCCGCCGAACACCCGTTTTGGACGCATCCGAAGATTAATATCACCCCCCACGCCGCCAGCCTGACGGTGCCGGAAACCGCAGTGGTAGCGATCGCCGACAACATCCGCCGCATTCGCGCCGGAGATCCCCCTTTTCCCATCGTTGATCCCGAATCTGGATATTAAAGAGCGACAGTGGATGGCCCACGAGAATAAGGTTATGCAATCCATCAACACGCCTGACGGCGGGCGTTGCGTCGATATTTTCCTACGCCCCGATAAGACGTATGGATTCGAGGAATTCCGCTGCGACGTCGAGGACCCGTCGGGCTGGTTTCCCATCGGCGGCCATATCTCCAAGAGCTTCGATACCGAACAGGAGGCCGTCGATCAGGCGCGGGCCGCCGTTTCCTGGTTCGGGGACCTGCCCTAGTCTTGATTGAGACCCAATTGCTTTTGCTTTTTCTTGGTCAAGCCGAGGGAGACGATGCGATGGGACTCGGCCAGATATTCCTTGAGGTCATTGTCGGAAAGCCCCGGTTCGGCGTAGTGCTGAATCCACTTCATGCCCCGCGACGCCAGATAAGGCGCCGGGCGCAATCCCGGCTTTTCCCTTAGCATTTGATAGGCAATCTCGGAGACCTTGAAGGTGACGCCGGGATATTTGCCGTTGTCCCAGCCGCCAATGGCGAACACCTTGCCCCCGGTTTCATCACCGACTTTCCAGACATGCGATCCCCCCCACTGAACGACATAGGTCGTCGCCGGCAGGGACTTGCAGTAGGTGTTAAACGCCTTGTAGTCCATCGATCCGTTGATTGTGTTCGGGATTCATCACAGCCAGCCGTAGACCACGGCCAGCAAAAACCCGCCGAGGCAAATTCTGTAGATCACGAACGGGGTGTAGGTCGAACGCTTGAGCCACGCCATCAGCGCGGCCATGACCACCAGGGCGGCGGTGAAGGCAAATCCGGCGGCCAGGATCGCCGCAACGGTCAATTGGGCGTCTCCGGATTGATACAGCTTCCAGCCCTGCAGGCTGCCGGCGCCGATGATCACCGGGATCGACAGCAGCATCGAAAACCGCGCGCCGTCGCGGCGTTCCAGGCCCAAAAACCGTGCCGCCGTCATGGTGATGCCGGAACGGCTGGTGCCGGGGATCAGCGCCACGGCTTGAGCGACACCGATGATGACGACATCGCCGATGCGCAAATGTTCGATACGCCGCACCGTCATCCCCATCTTGTCGCCGATATACAGCAGGATGCCGAAGACGAGGGTCGTCCAGGCGATGATTTCAAGCCCGCGCAGGCCGCCCGGATAATAGCGGTTGAGCAAAAAACCAGCGGCCAGCGCCGGAAGGGTGGCGACAATCAGCAACCCGGCCAGCCGGGCGCCCGGATCATCGCGGCCCCGCAACAGCCGTAACAGGCCGGCCGTCATGGCCCAGATATCGCGCCAGAAATACAGCATCACCGCGCCCAGGGTGCCGACATGAACGGCGACATCCATCATCAGGCCCTGATCCGCCCAGCCGGTAACCGCCGAAACCAGCCTCAGGTGCGCTTGGCTGCTGATCGGCAGGAATTCGGTGATGCCCTGAACGATGGCTAAAACCGCTATATGTAGTATTGGCACCCTTGACCCCCCTATATATACTACTAAATATAGCAATGCCGGGGTCTTAACCCAACCCCCATATGGCCAAGGTGGCTGAACTGGTTTAGGATGGCCCCTCTTGAGGGGTTGCGATCCCACAAAATTGATTCTGGTATGAACGGCCTGGCTTTGGTATTGAACAGGCCGTTTTACCGAAAGGGTGCGATAAACAATGAGCCAACTGGATTGGCCCACACCGGTCGGATTGCCTCAAAAACAAGGCATGTACGACCCAAAAAACGAGCATGACAACTGCGGCATTGGCTTTATCGCCAATATCAAAAACCGCAGGAGCCATGAAATCGTCCGTCAAGGAATCCAAATTCTCATCAATCTGGATCACCGGGGTGCGGTCGGCGCCGACCCTCTGGCCGGCGACGGCGCCGGTATCCTGATGCAGTTGCCCGACCGGCTTTTCCGCGCAGAGGTGGAAACCCTTGGTATTACGTTGCCTAAAGAAGGTGATTACGGGGTCGGCATGGTGTTCCTGCCCAGCAATAAAGCCGGGTTAAGTGCCTGCACCTCGTCGATCGAGGCGGTCATTAAAAACGAAGGCCAAATTCTTCTCGGCTGGCGCGACGTTCCCGTCGACAATTCCTATTTGGGCGACTCCGTGAAACCTATTGAGCCGATCATTCGCCAGGTCTTTGTCGGCCGCGGTGACAACTGCGCCGACACCGATGCCTTCGAGCGTAAGCTCTATGTCATCCGCAAGCAGGCCCATCATCTGGTCTGGGATGACGATATCGAGAACATCGGTAATTTCTACATCACCTCCATGTCGGCACGCACCATCGTCTACAAGGGGATGATGCTGGCCCCCAACCTCGACAAATACTACAAGGACCTCAACGACGACCGCTTTGAATCGGCTCTCGCCCTGGTCCACCAGCGGTTTTCCACCAACACCTTCCCGTCTTGGGCGCTGGCGCAGCCGTTCCGGTATCTATGCCACAACGGCGAGATCAACACCGTTCGCGGCAACATCAACTGGATGCTGGCGCGCCGCCATTCCATGAAATCCGACGTGTTGGGCGAGGATTTGGAGAAATTGTGGCCCTTGGTCGGCGACGGCGCGTCGGATTCGGCGACCTTTGACAACGCGCTGGAATTGCTGATTGCCGGCGGCTACTCATTGGCCCATGCGATGATGATGATGATCCCGGAGGCCTGGGACGGACATCCTTTGATGGACGAAGAGCGCCGCGCCTTTTACGAATACCACGCCGCCCTGATGGAACCCTGGGACGGGCCAGCCTCTATCGCCTTCACCGACGGCCGCCAAATCGGCGCCACGCTGGACCGAAACGGCCTGCGTCCGTCGCGTTATGTCGTCACCGATGACGATATCGTGGTTTTGGGGTCGGAAGTCGGCGTGTTGCCGGTGCCGGAAGAACGGATCGTCAAGAAATGGCGCCTGCAACCGGGCAAGATGCTGCTGATCGACCTCGAAAAACACTGCATCGTCGATGACGAAGACCTGAAAGCCGACCTGGCCCGCGCCGAGCCCTACCAAAGTTGGCTGGACGAGACGCAATTCCACCTCGAAAACCTGCCGCCCGAGGTCGCGGCTATGCCGCCGGACCACGCCACCCTGCTGGACCGTCAGCAAGCCTTCGGCTACAGCCAGGAAGACATCAAGTTTTTCCTCGCCCCGATGGCCGCCGAGGGACAGGAACCGGTCGGATCCATGGGCCGGGACATTCCGCCGGCGGTGCTGTCGGACCGTTCGAAACTGCTGTACGACTATTTCCACCAGAACTTCGCCCAGGTCACCAACCCACCCATCGATTCGATCCGTGAGGAATCGGTGATGTCGCTGGTATCCTTGATCGGCCCCCGACCCAATCTTCTCGACCTGCATACCGGCGGCGCCCACAAACGCCTGGAGGTCCGCCAGCCGATCCTGTCGAATATCGACCTGGAAAAAATCCGCCACATCGAACATCTGGTCGATTCCGCCTTCCGCACCTATACCCTGGATACCTGTTGTGCGGCCGCCGATGGCGCCGACGGCATGGCGGCGGCACTGGAAACACTGTGTACCAAGGCCGCAGATGTCGTTCACCAGGGTCACAACATCCTGATCCTGTCGGACCGTGGCATGAACGCCGACCGTATGGCGATCCCGGCGTTGCTGGTGACCGCGGCGGTCCATCACCACCTGATCCGCGAAGGGCTTAGGACCGAGGTCGGGCTGGTGGTTGAGACCGGCGAGGTCAAGAAGGTTCACGATTTCTGCCTGCTGGCGGGCTACGGCGCCGAGGCCATCAACCCGTATCTGGCCTTCGATACCTTGTCGGCGCTCGGCCACGAACTGGCCAAACCGATGAGCGAGGAAAAAATCCACGACAACTACGTCAAGGCCGTCAACAAAGGCATTCTCAAGGTGATGGCAAAGATGGGCATCTCCACCTTTCAATCCTACTGCGGCGCCCAGATCTTCGATGCCGTCGGGCTGAACTCGGCCTTCGTGGAAAAGTATTTCACCAACACCCAAACCATGATCGAGGGGATCGGCCTCGCCGAAATAGGTGAGGAAACATTCCAGCGTCACCGCGCCGCCTTCGGCAACGACCCGGTGTTGAGCAACGCGCTGGATGTCGGCGGTGAATACGCCTTTAGGATGCGCGGCGAAGAACACATGTGGACGCCGGAAACCATCGGCGCCCTGCAACACGCGGTCCGGTCCGGTGATTATCAACGCTTCAAGGCCTTTACCACCAAAATCAACGCCAAGGATCGATCGGCGCGCAACCTGCGCGGCCTGTTCCGGCTGAAGCGCGCCGGGGCGCCGCTGCCGTTGGAGGACATCGAACAGGTCAGCGAAATCGTCAAGCGATTCGCCACCGGCGCGATGTCATTCGGGTCTATTTCATGGGAGGCCCACACCAACCTGGCCATCGCCATGAACCGGCTCAGCGGCAAGTCCAACACCGGCGAGGGGGGCGAAGATTCAAAACGCTACACGCCGATGGAAAACGGTGATTCCATGCGCTCCGCCATCAAACAGGTAGCGTCCGGCCGTTTCGGCGTGACCTCGGAATACCTGGTCAATGCCGACGACATTCAGATCAAAATGGCCCAGGGCGCCAAGCCCGGCGAGGGCGGGCAATTGCCGGGGCACAAGGTCGATGAATGGATCGCGCGGATCAGACACTCGACCCCCGGCGTCGGTTTGATTTCGCCGCCGCCGCACCACGACATCTATTCCATCGAAGATCTGGCGCAGTTGATCCACGACCTCAAGAACGTCAATCCCAAGGCCCGCATATCGGTCAAGCTGGTGTCCGAGATCGGCGTCGGCACCGTTGCCGCCGGCGTTTCCAAGGCGCATGCCGACCATGTTACCATTTCCGGCAACGATGGCGGCACCGGCGCCAGCCCGCTGACCTCGATCATGAATGCCGGGTCGTTCTGGGAACTGGGCCTGGCCGAAACCCACCAGACCCTGGTTCTCAACCGGCTGCGCGGCCGCATCGCGGTGCAGGTGGACGGTGGCCTGCGTTCGGGCCGCGACGTCGTCATCGGGGCCCTGCTGGGCGCCGATGAGTTCGGCTTCTCAACCGCGGCTTTGATATCCCAGGGCTGCATCATGATGCGCAAATGCCACCTCAACACCTGCCCGACCGGCGTCGCCACCCAGGACAAGGAACTGCGCAAGCGGTTCACCGGCGAGCCCGAACACGTCATCAACTACTTCACCTTCATCGCCGAAGAGGTGCGCGAGATCATGGCCGAGTTGGGCTTCCGTACCTTCAACGAGATGATCGGCCGCATGGACCGGCTCGACACCGCCAAGGCGATCAGCCACTGGAAGGCCAAGGGCCTGGATTTCACCCGCATCTTCGCCAAGCCCGACGTCGGCGCAGAAGTCGCGCTTTTCAACTGCGAAGACCAGAACCACGGCCTCGACAAGGCGTTGGATAATGACCTGATCAAACAGGCGCTCCCGGCGCTGGAAAGCAAGACTCCGGTCATCATCAAGAAGACGGTCCGCAACATCAACCGCACCGTCGGCGCCATGCTATCCGGTGAAATCGCCAGCCGCTACGGCCATGCCGGCCTTGATGACAACACCATCCATATTCTCATGGAAGGAACCGCCGGCCAAAGCTTCGGCGGCTGGTTGGCGCGCGGCGTTACCCTTGAGCTTGCCGGCGACGCCAACGACTACGTCGGCAAAGGGCTGTCGGGCGGCCGCGTCATCATCTATCCGCAGGCCAAAAGTACCGTCGTGCCCGAGAACAACATCATTGTCGGCAACACCGTGCTGTACGGCGCCATTGCCGGCGAATGTTATTTCAGGGGCGTCGCCGGTGAACGCTTCGCCGTGCGCAACTCCGGCGTTACCGCCATCGTCGAAGGCCTCGGCGATCATGGCTGCGAATACATGACCGGCGGCTGCGTCGTCGTGTTGGGCCAGATCGGCCGCAACTTCGCCGCCGGCATGTCGGGCGGCATCGCCTATGTGTTGGATGAAATCGGCGATTTCGAAAAACGCTGCAACTCGGCGATGGTCGACATCGAACCGATCACACCGGACGAAGACGCCGCCCTGCTTAATGACATGAACGAGGTCCTGGCCGATCCCCTGAGCAGCGATGAAGCCCGTCTGCGCTTCCTGATTGAGCGCCATGCCACGTTCACGAAAAGCCAACGGGCGCAGAAAATTTTAAATTCCTGGAAAACCTATTTGCCCAAGTTCGTCAAGGTCATGCCCGTCGATTACCGGCGCGCGCTGCTGGACGCTCAATCCGCGGACGAACAGGATCAAATCAGCCTCGCCGCCGGCGAATAGGCTTAAAAAAAGAAGGACGGCGATCCATGGGTAAGCCCACCGGATTTATGGAAATTGAACGCTCTGAACGCAGCTACCTTCCGGTGGAAGAGCGCATTCAGAGCCATGACGAATTCTACGTCCCGCTGGCCGAAGACGAATTGGGGCGCCAGGGCGCGCGCTGCATGGATTGCGGCATCCCGTTCTGCCACAACGGCTGCCCGGTCAACAACAACATCCCCGATTGGAATGACCTGGTGTATCGGGGCGATTTTCACCAAGCCCTGGATGTCCTGCATTCGACCAATAATTTTCCCGAGTTTACCGGCCGCGTCTGCCCGGCGCCCTGCGAGGCCGCCTGTACACTGAACATCACCGACGAGCCGGTAACCATCAAGACCATCGAATGCGCGATCGTCGATAGGGGCTGGGAAGAGGGCTGGATCCGGCCCCAGGTGGCGTCCCACAGCAACGGCAAACGGGTCGCCGTCATCGGTTCCGGCCCCGCCGGGCTGGCCTGCGCGCAGCAACTGGCGCGGGCCGGACACGAGGTCGTTGTGTTTGAGAAAAACAACAAAATCGGCGGGCTGCTGCGTTTCGGCATCCCCGATTTTAAAATGTCCAAGCACCTGATCGACCGGCGCATGGCCCAGATGCAGTCCGAGGGCGTCAGCTTCCGGCCCAACAATTTTGTCGGCGGCAATGTGAATCCCGCCGACGTGCTGGAGAAATTTGATGCCGTGGCGCTGACCGGCGGTGCCGAAAAGCCCCGCGACCTCGACGTGCCGGGACGTGATCTGGATGGCGTTCACTTCGCCATGCCCTACCTGACCCAACAGAACCGCCGCAACAGCGGCGAGGCGATCCCCGAAGGGGCGGAAATTCTGGCCACCGGCAAGCACGTGGTGGTGATCGGCGGCGGCGATACCGGATCGGATTGCGTCGGCACCGCGCGGCGACAGGGTGCGGCCTCGATCACGCAAATGGAAATCATGCCGATGCCGCCGGAAAAAGAGAACAAGGACCTGACCTGGCCCGATTGGCCAATGAAGCTGCGCACGTCGTCCTCCCAAGAAGAGGGATGCGATCGCGACTGGGCCGTCGCCACCAAGGGGTTTGTCGGTGAAAACGGCAAGCTCACCGGCCTGAAATGCATCCGGCTCGAATGGCAAGACGGCAAGATGGCCGAAATCCTAAATTCCAGATTCGAGATCAAGGCGGACCTGGTGCTTTTGGCCATGGGGTTCACTAACCCGGTGCATGAAGGCATGTTGGATATGATGAACGTCGGCTATGACGGATACGGCAACGTCGAGGCGGATACGGAGAATTACCGTACCTCCATCGACAAGGTCTTTGCCGCCGGTGACATGCGCCGCGGCCAGGCGCTGGTGGTCTGGGCGATCCGCGAAGGACGCCAATGCGCGCGGTCCATCGACGAATTCCTGATGGGCACGACGACGCTGCCCAGATGACCCCTATCAACCCCTGGCTTGTCGTCGCCGCGATCAGCGGCGGGATGGCGACGTTCGCCGGCGCCTACGGCTGGCATTGGCTTGAAGCCGACGACGGCGGCCACGAAATGTTCAATATGGGCGTTCAATACCACATGTGGCATAGCCTGGCGCTACTCGCCGTCGCTTGGTTCACCGAGCTTCGCCGAAACACTGCCGCCGGCCGATGGGGGGGACGGGCAGGGCTATTATTTACCATCGGTATTGTTCTGTTTTCCGGCTCACTTTACTTCTTCGGCGTGACCGGCGAATTGCCGTTTAACGGCGCGGCGCCTGCCGGCGGCATGGCGTTGATGGCGGGCTGGGCGGTGTTGGCCTTCGCCGCGACCAGAAAGGCCTAGGCGTCAACCTGCTCGCTTTCTTTAATGCTAGCCAGAAGCCATCCGGCAAGTTCGTCGGCGGGAAGCGGCTTGCTGAATAAATAGCCTTGAAAGCCATCACAACCCTTCTTGAGAAGGGCATCGGCCTGGCGATCCGTTTCGACCCCTTCCGCAACGACATTTAGGCCAAGGCTATGGCCCAGGCTGATGATGGCTTCCGCAATCGCTAGGTCATTCGGGTCATCGGTAAGATTATCGACGAACATTTTGTCAAACTTGAGTTTTTGGATAGGCAGATGCTTGAGGTAGGCGAGCGAGGAATAGCCGGTACCGAAATCGTCTACCGCCACATTTATTCCCAGCCCATGCAATTGCTGAAGTTTTTCCGCTACCGCTTCAATTCTCTCCATCATTAGCGATTCGGTGATCTCCAGTTCCAATCGGTTCGGATTCAAACCGGATTCATCGAGGGCGCTTTGAACAACCTTTACAAAACCGGCATCCTTGAATTGTAAGGGCGACACATTGACAGCGATCCGAAAGGCATCGGGTCCTTGCGCTTCCCACGTTTTTGCTTGCCGGCATGCGGAATTGAGAATTAACCGTCCGATATCAATGATTAATCCATTGGCCTCCGCCACATCAATAAAATCACACGGTAACAGCAAGCCCCGCGTCGGATGTTGCCAACGGGCCAGTGCTTCTACACCCACGGTTTTATCACGCCGGCCAACCAATTGAGGCTGGTAGTGCAATACAAATTCATCGCGGACGATCGCTACGCGCATTTCGTTTTCGAGAATATGGGCGGCCCTGGCTTTTTTATCCATGTCCTTGTTGAAGAACTGAAAACCACCCCGGCCCCGGGATTTTGCTTTGTACAGCGCCTTGTCACCGGTACGGAGCAATTCTTCGGAGTCCTCGCCATCGCGCGGATATAG
>DASCOC010000027.1:0-6856 GCA_036011805.1 Rhodospirillales bacterium | reverse complement strand
GGACATTCGCAACGCGATGCCAGTTCGGCGTCGGTGCGTACCATTTCCATGGATTCGTCCGAACCGTCGGTGCAGATCAAATGCCCGTGACCGATATCCAGATCGCGGGCGACCAAAACCGAACACGGGGCATGAACGGCAACCTTCTCGGCCACGGCCGGATTCCAAAACGAACGCCCCATGCCCTTCCATCGCCCCGACGCGCCGAGGATGATCAGGTTATATGGACCCAGTTCCCATTGTTCGAGAATACCGGTGGCAATGTCGGTGGCAACCTTGAGCTTGAGCACCACCATGGAGCCCTTTTCATTGATATAATTGATCTTGTTGTCGCCCAGGGGGTCGCCATCGACATCGGTGTGAACGACTTCTTCTTTCCAGTCGTCCCCGGACATGACGCCCAGTTCCTTAAGCATGTCCCGGCCTTTTTTAAGGTATTGGATGCCCGGAAGCTCGATCCCCCATTTCAACATGTTCTCACGCGCGACACGGACCTGCAGGCCGCCGGACCGCAGCCCCTGATCCGTAGGCCGCACGTAAAGAAGTACGAGATCAGCATCGACCCCGCCACCCAGCCGGGCCGCGTACCTCAGGCTTTGATAGCATTCATCGGACCCGTCAATGCAAATGAGTATCCGGAAGCGATCCATCCTCCCATCGTCAATATCTTTATCGCTCATGATGTGGGTTCCCTCCCAAGAGCCCGCGTCATAGTCCTAACAGAGGCCAGTATAGCTTAGCCGCCACCAACATGATAACCGAAGATGCGATGGCCATTTTCCATCCGACGATAAGAAAATCGGTGGCTTTCAGATACCCGGACGCATAAACGATGGTGCAAGCCGGCGTTCCGACCACCGTAAGGTACGCAAATGACGACGAAATTGCCGTTATATAGCCGATGATAATCGGGCTTTCATTGGCGACCACCGACATTTTCAGGACAATCGGGCCCAACACGGCAACGGCGGCGCCGTTCGACATCATGTTGGTAACACCGGTTGTCAGAACCGAAACCGCCGCCCAAAGGCCAAATCCTTCGTTGGCGCCGACCGGCGCCATGAATGCCAGAAAACTCTCGGCAACCCATTGGGCGGCCCCGGTTTCCTTCATTTGCAGGCCAAGCGAGATGGCCGCCGCATACAACAGAATAACACCCCAGTTGACGCCGGAATTGATGTCTTCCCACTTCACCAGGCCGGCGATCAGGAACGCGGCGGCGCCGGCGATGGCGACGGTTCCCATGCCGATATCACCGGAAATGGTGATCCAGCCGATCAACACCAGGAAGAAGATGGCAATGGACATCCAATCGGCGGGCTTCATTGATCCTTCTTCCTCGATCAACGCGCGCAACTTAACCACCGCCCTGGACAAATCCCGATATTCCGGCCGGAAGGTCCAAAACAGGATGGAGGTTACGACCGGCACCTGGGCCAGGAACATCGGATAGGCATGGACCATCCAATCCACATAGCCGACCAGAAACTTCCGCGTTTCCGGGTTGGTGGGATCGAAGAAAAATTCCTTCCAATAGCCGATCATGATGGCGTTTCTGGCGCCGCCGGACGGCGTGCCGATGCCCGCCACCGAAGCGCCATAGGCAATGGAAAACAACAGCACGGCGGCCAGATTCCTGACTTTCTTGGGATCGTCGGAAGTCAATGAGATCAAGGTGATTCCAACCGGCAACATCATCGCCGCCACGGTGTGTTCGCCGACGAACGACGCCAACAGGCCCGACACCACCGTGATGCCTAAACACACACGCCAGGTCTTGGTCCCGGTCATGCGCACGATCAGCCAGGCGATCCTTTTGTCCAACTTCTGCTTGACCACGGCGACGGCCAGCATCAGCGAGCCGGCGATGAACAGGACCGAATCCGTCACCAGGCTTTTCGCCACTTCGGAAGAATCGTGGCCCATCAACACCACCTGGCCGATGATGATCAACAACGCCACCGTCGGCAACGGCACCGGTTCGGTGACGAACAAAATAACCGCCACCACCGACATGGTCAGGATGATCATCCCTTCTTCGCTCAGCCCTGCCGGTATTGGCAACTGCAACATGAAGGCGCCGATCAGCATGGCGATAAAGAACCATTTCTTCTCCCAGAAGAAATAGAGGTTCAGCCACGAACCCAGCGCCATTGCACTTTTCAGGCCGGTCAGGCCATCGGTTCGAAGACGTTTTTGAAGGCTCTGCAGCCGAGCCGCATGATCAGCCATTTAGATTTTCATTTTTAGTATTCGGCTAGAAAAAAATTAGGTGCCTCTTGGCTAGCCCCAAGGAGACATAAAAGGGAGACAGATAATACACATATTCATTAAACTGTATACGTAATAACCCTTATAATCTAAAGGATTATTTTGGTTTTCGCTACAGGTGAACTGAAAAATTTCTTATCCTGCGGCGGCGCGAAGCGCACCGATGGTTTTACCATAATCGTCACCCTTGAACACCGCGCTTCCGGCGACGACGACATTGGCGCCGGCATCGACGACGGCCTTAATGGTATTGCTGTTAACGCCGCCGTCGACCTCCAGGTCGATAGAACGGTCGCCGATCATGGTGTGGATCCGGCGGATTTTTTCGAGCTGAGAATCGATGAAACTTTGCCCGCCGAAGCCCGGATTAACCGACATCACCAGGATCAAATCAACCTTGTCGATGACATTTTCGATGGCGGTTTCCGGCGTTGAAGGATTAAGCGACACCCCCGCCTTCTTGCCCATTTCGCGGATCATCTGCAAGGAACGATCCAAATGGGCATCGGCCTCCACGTGGACGGTGATGATATCGGCGCCGGCATCAGCATAGGACTGTAAGTGCGGCTGGGCCGGGTCAATCATCAAATGAACATCGAATATTTTCTTAGTGCACGGCCGAATACATTGGATCACCGGCGGTCCGAACGTCAGGTTGGGCACGAAATGGCCGTCCATGACGTCGATATGGATGTAATCGCAACCGGCGTTGTCGATGGCCTCGACCTCGGCCCCCAAACGCGAGAAGTCGGCGGAAAGGATGGATGGGGCGATTTTAAGGTCCGAGGGCATGTCTTTCCCTTTATCTGGAGGCGTTCACTCAAGCAGCTTTGTTAAAAGTCCCCGCGCAGGCGGCGCTATTGGCCCGGGCGCGTTCAAGAAGCACGTCTTGGGCCGTTTTCACGTTGCCGTCCTCGCCCTTCCAGGCTTTCAGGCAACTCTGCTGCAACGCCCGGCCATAGGAATAACTGAGCTTCCAGGGCACCGGGCCGAAGTTGGCGTTCATGACGTTGAGGTGCGCCGTCGCGTCTTCTTCGCTTTGGCCGCCGGATAGGAACATGATACCCGGCACCGCCGCCGGCACACAGCGCTTCAGGCATTCAACGGTGCGCCGGGCGACCTCGTCCACGCCGGCTTGGTTTCCGCAGTCGGAACCGGAAATCACCATGTTGGGCTTCAGGATCATGCCTTCGAGGGCGACGCCTTGAGCATAAAGTTCATCGAACACGGTATTGAGAGTCAGCATCGATACCTGTTCACACCGGTCAATGTCATGATCGCCGTCCATCAGTACCTCGGGCTCGACGATGGGGGTGAGGCCGCCTTCCTGGCAGATCTTTGCATAACGCGCCAAGGCGTGGGCGTTGGTGTGGATACAATATCGGCTCGGGATATGGTCGCCGATGGTGATCACGGCCCGCCATTTGGCGAACCGGGCGCCGAGGCCAACGTATTCCTCGACCCGCGCCGGCAGGCCATCCAGGCCTTCGGTGATTTTCTCGTCAGGCGAGCCCGGAAGCGACTTGGCGCCGATGTCGACCTTGATGCCGGGGATGATGCCCTCGTCTTGCATGATCGACACTAGGGTGGTGGTGCCGTCGGCGGCCGACTGGCGGATGGTTTCGTCGTACAGGATGGTGCCGCTAATGAATTTCCCAAGGCCTTGGGTGCGGAACAGCAGTTCCCGGTAGGCGCGGCGGTTGTCCTCAAGGTTTTCGACACCGATGGAATCCAAACGCTTGCCGATGGTCCCATTGCTTTCGTCGGCGGCTAGCAATCCCTTGTCGCCCGCCACCATTTCGTTCGCGGTAATCGCCAACTGTTCCAAATTCATTCCTTACTCTCCAATGCTATTATAAACTTTATTCAATTCAAGAAAGCCGTTTTATTACCTCTGAAACAACTGCCTTTGCGTTAATTCCGAAGTGTTCGAACAGTTCCCCTGCCGGCGCCGATGCGCCGAACCCGGTCATGCCGACGAAACCGCCGTGCGAACGAATATAGCGATCCCAACCCTGACGGACAGCCGCCTCGACGGCGACGCGGATTGTGCCGGGACCCATCACCTGCTTGCGGTAGGCTTCGTCCTGTTTGTCGAATAATTCCCAACATGGCATCGAGACAACGGCGGTGGGGGTTCCGTCGGCCTGTAGGGTGTCGCGGGCCTGCATGGCAATGGACACTTCCGAGCCGGTGGCGAACAGCGTCGCCTTGCGATCACCGCCTTCGGCCTCGGCCAGCACATAGGCGCCCCGTGCCGAAAGGTTTTCGTCGGTATGTTCGGTCCGTTGTGTCGGCAGCCCCTGGCGGGTCAGCACCATGCCGGAAGGCCCGTCCTGATTTTGGAACGCCAACGCCCAGCATTCCGCCGTCTCGACGCCGTCGCAAGGCCGGAAAACATTGAAGTTGGGAATCGCCCGCAACGACGCCACCGTTTCCACTGCCTGGTGGGTCGGCCCGTCTTCTCCGAGGCCGATGGAATCATGGGTCAGCACATAGACAACACGCTGTTCCATCAACGCCGACAACCGGATGGCGCCACGCATGTAATCGGCGAACACCAGAAACGTGCCGCTGTAGGGAATAACGCCGCCATGCAGCGCCATGCCGTTCATGGCCGCTGCCATGCCGTGTTCGCGCACGCCGAAGTGGATATAACGGCCCTTGAAGTTGCCGGCCGCCACAGGCTCGGTATCGGGCGTCTTGGTGTTGACGGAACCGGTCAGGTCGGCCGACCCGCCGATCATTTCCGGAATAATGCCGGTCAACACCGCCAACGCCTCACCGGAGGCCTTGCGGGTGGCCCAGCCGGGGGACTCTTCGGACACCGCTTTCTTATGTACGTTGAGGGCGTCCTGCCACCCCTGGGGCAAATCGCCCGAGGTCAACCGCTTGAATTCCTTTTTCTTGCGGTTTTTTTCCAGGCGCCCTTCCCAATCTTGGCGAATGGTGGCGCCGCGCCCGCCGACCTCGCGCCAGGCGCCAAGGACATCGGCGGGAATTTCAAACGGCGCATGGGGCCAGCCGAGATTCTCACGCGCCGCCGCGATTTCATCATCGCCCAGCGGCGCGCCGTGGGTGGCGGCAGTTCCTTCTTTCGTCGGCGCACCGAAACCGATTTTGGTCTTGCACGCGATCATGGACGGTTTTTTCGTCTTTTGCGCCGCCTCAATGGCTTCGGCGATAGCGTCCGCATCATGGCCATCGATCGCCTGCACGTGCCAGCCCGAGGCCTTGAAGCGTGCACCTTGGTTCTCGGCAGTGGTCATCGAGGTCGGGCCGTCGATGCAAATCTCGTTATCGTCCCAAAGCACGATCAACTTTTTCAGCTTCAGCGAACCGGCAAGGGAAATAGCTTCCTGGCTGATGCCTTCCATTAGGCAGCCGTCGCCGGCGATGGCATAGGTATTATGGTCGACTAGGCGATTGCCAAAACGGGCGTTCATCAGCCTTTCGGCGAGTGCCATGCCGACGGCATTGGCGATTCCTTGGCCCAGCGGTCCGGTGGTGGTTTCGATGCCCTGGGCGTGGCCGTATTCGGGATGACCAGCGGTCCGGGCGCCGAGTTGGCGGAAGTTCCTGAGCTCGTCCATGGTCATGTCTTCGTAACCGGTCAGATGCAGAAGCGCGTACAGCAGCATCGAGCCATGTCCCGCCGACAGGATGAAGCGGTCCCGGTCATGCCAATCAGGCGCTTGGGGGTCGAATTTCAGGAACTTGGAGAACAAAACCGTCGCCACGTCGGCCATGCCCATGGGCATACCAGGATGGCCTGAATTGGCCTTTTGAACGGCATCAGCGGCCAGAAAACGGATGGCATTGGCCATTGCTGCATGGTCTGCGGTCATTAATTATATCTCCTGAAGGTGGCGCTCGGAAATAACGGTTATGAGGCGATCGGAAGTAAGCGTATTGTGCCCACCGGCCACGAATGTGAAAGCAAATATTTTCTTAATTCCTTTGGCAAAGTAGCCAAGGGCAGCCATGTCCATTCAAAATTTGGGGTTTCCCTGTTGACGGGCAGAAGGTAGCGAAGGCAACGCGGCGAGAAAACACCCCCAAGGGTGACTTTTTTCATTCATTTAGGTAGGACAATTCCAACCTATTCAGGTTGTTTCAGCGGCGGTGTGACAGATTCCAGGACTGATATGTTTATTCGGACCCCTTGAGATAGAGGGCGAGGGCATGGGAGCGACTGCCGACGCCAAGTTTTTCATAAAGATTCTTGAGATGGAACTTGACCGTGTTGATCGAGATTTCAAGATCCCTGGCAATGGCCGCGTTGGTCATTCCGTCGGCCAGGGCGGCAAGCAGTTCGCGTTCCCGCGCCGTCAACGTGCCGAAGGGGTCGGCCTGCGGCTTGCTCATATCGATGAAAGGAAACACCATTCGTCCGTCCGCAACCGAGATTAGGGTTTTGATCAGGGTTTCCGGATTTTCCTGTTTGGAGCAGAAGCCCGCCGCCCCCTTCAACAGTGCCCGGCGCGGCACCGCGGTGGCGACATCGCCGGTGTAAATGACAATCCGGGGCATGTCTTCACGGGTGGATAGGTCATCCAGGACATCTGAACCATTCATATACGGC
>DASCOC010000026.1:0-1997 GCA_036011805.1 Rhodospirillales bacterium | reverse complement strand
CCCGCCACCATGTCGGCGCGAAACTCGGGGTGACCACGAACCGGTTACCGAAATATACATCCACTAAAACCCCGGCACCCAAAAATGTCATGCCGTTGGAGACAGCCGCGCCGGTCAGAAACGGTTTGAAAATCCCCAATTTGTAATCGGTGCGGTAATCAACCCGGAATTCTGCGCCTTGATCTTTCTGGCGGTTGAAGTCGAATGCCCCGGCGCCGACGGTCAAGAATGCGGGGTCGTCGGCATGAACCTTCATAGACGGCAAGCCGGCAACCGGAACCGCCAATATCATGGCCAATGTAATCCGTTTCAACACGGCGTCACCGCCCCCATCAAAAAAACTTAGCTGACCTGCATCTTAGGGATTTGACCTTCAGATTCAAGAAATTACGCTTCTGAATTTGGATAGGGGCCGGAGCAGGTTCCCCTTTAAAGCTGTTTTTTAAGCTTTTCCGTTGCCTTGATTAATGCCGTTCGGATGCCCGGCTCCATGGCCGAATGGCCGGCGTCGGGGACGATTATGTAATGTGCCTCTGGCCACGCGGCGGCGAGGCTGTCGGCGGTGATGATGGGACAAATAATATCGTATCGACCCTGGATAATGGCTGCCGGTATATCCTTGAGCGCGCCGATATTTTCCAAGATATAGCCATCATCCAAAAACATGGCATTTTTAAAATAATGTGCCTCGATGCGGGCCAGCGCCAATCCCCCTGGGCCGCCGACAGGAGATTGGCCTTCTTTGTAATCGGACATAAGGATTGAGCATGAGGCTTCATACCGATTCCAAGCCGCGGCAGCGGGAAGATGGACATCGGGGTCGGGGTCCGTTAGACGGCGGAGATAGCCCTCAACGATGTCGTTCCGTTCTGCCTCCGGCAGGAAACCGGAAAAATCCCTCCAGGCTTCGGGAAACACGGTGCGGATACCACGCAAAAACCAATCCAGTTCATTGTCGGTGCCCAGGAAAATGCCGCGAAGGATAAAACCGGCACAACGTTCCGGGTGCCTGATCCCATAGGTCAGTCCCAGCGTCGACCCCCAGGAACCGCCAAAGATCAACCATTTCTCGATACCGAGATGGCGGCGAAGCGTCTCGATATCACCAACAAGATGACCCGTCGTATTGTCGGCAAGCTCGGAATACGGCTTTGATCGACCGGAACCGCGCTGGTCGAAAATAACAATGCGGTAGAATTCGGGATCAAAAAAACGCCGGTGCGTCGCGTTGGTGCCGGCGCCGGGTCCGCCATGCAGGAAAATCACCGGCATGCCATCAGGATTTCCGGACTGTTCCCAATACATGTCGTGCTTGCCGTCAAGGGATAGGACGCCTTCCCCGAACGGATCGATCTTTGGAAAAAGGGTTAGCCTGTCGACTTGCGCGTCCATGGGGGGCTCGGGAATTTTTGGTTAAAGTGTTCCGTTGATGGCGTAGGTCAGCAACTTGACCACCTGATCGGGCGATTGGGCGACCGCCAGGGCGGCGCCATCGACTTCTTTCAACGGGTGGGTGAGGTCGGGGTTATGAAGGGTGATCAGCGGCTTGCCCAAAGCGGCGGCGAAGCCGGCATCAAAGGCGGCGTTCCATTGTTTGTATTTGTCACCGAAGCGGACGACGACGATATCTGATTTTTCGATCATATTGCGGGTGCGGATGGCGTTGACCTTGGCACCTTTGTGGTCCTTCCAGAAGTCGGTGTCTTCGTCCCCCAAAATGTTGACGCCGCAATCATCGCTGGAAGCATGGTCGGTAACGGGGCCGAGAAAAGTCACCGGAAGCTTTTCCCCGGCAACACCATCGGCGATCCTTTCACGCCAATCGGTGTGAATTTCCCCAGATAAATACACTGTCCAGTTGTCGCTTTTCATATGGATATTCCTTTTATTTGAAACATGTCAGGCCAGCGCACACGCCAACCTCGGCACTTTAGCGGATGCCGTCGGCAAAGCTCACGTTTTTTCTCTGCCGGGACAGGAAAAAACAAGACGAATGG
>DASCOC010000025.1:0-5373 GCA_036011805.1 Rhodospirillales bacterium | reverse complement strand
GGACTTGTCGGTATACTCGCAAGCTGAGCTGAATAAAGTAGCTCGTCAGCTCAATGAGCGACCACGAAAGACGCTGGAATTTGAAACGCCGGCGGAAAGATTTAATGCATGTGTTGCGTCGACCGATTGAGGTGGCAGCTATTAACGGACTCTTTGAGCCGTAGTAAAAAAGGTCCGCTTTACCCCCGAAAGCAGACATTCGTGCCCACCATGCGCTTTCTGAGCATCAAGTTTAAAACCCAGGCACGACTACTGTCGTAGCCCCTTGAAACCCCGATTGCGCGTGACTATGTTCGATGTCTGTTCTTTGACATTGTAAATAAGATTCATGCGCGTTCATGGTCGAATTTTGTGAATGCATGGGAATGACGGCAAATGTTTTGGTTTCACCGCCAGACGGCGGCGCTCGGCCAATTCCCTGGAAAACGTCCTTATTAACCCCTTGAAATATCTACCCGATGCCTACCAAATGACTACCTTATGTCCACCCGATGCCTACCTAAATGTCCACCAATGTCCACCGAATGCCGACCAATGCCCACCAATGCCTACCTTTTATTTTCACGGGCTTATTTATTGACCCAGTTAGGCCTGATTACGGCCCGGTTATTTCCGAAAGCGATTCCATCACCTCATCCGGCTTGGCGTTTCGGGGCGCCGTGGCGACGGAGACCCCGCCCAGGTGCCTCTGTAGCGTTTCCACGGTTTCCGATACCGGCACCGGGCTTTGTTCGGATTCACTGACCACCACCCCGGCGATATCGATATCCCGGCCCCGCAGGGCGGCGACGGTGGTCAGGGTGTGGCTGAGGGTGCCTAAGTACGAGCCGCAGACGACCAGGGCCGGCGCTTGCAATTCCGCCATCCAGTCGAGAACGGTAAGGGTGGCGTCCAATGGCACCATGGCGCCGCCGATGCCTTCGATCAGCAGGAAATCCTCGTCACCGGTTTGCGCTTCCCGGCAGAACCGGATCAGCGCATTAAAGTCGATGGCGCGGCCCTCGCGCTTGGCCGCCATGTCCGGCGACAAGGGTTCCTTGAACCGCCACGGCGAACAGGCCTCGACGGCTTCCTTGCCGGCGGCTTGGCCTGCGGCATCCAACAGCAGGGCGGTGTCGGTGTTGTTAAAATCCGTCTCATCAAATCCGCTGATGACCGGTTTCAGGACCCGAACGGATTTCCCCTTGGCGGTGAGTGCCGAGGCCAGGGCGGCGGTTACATAGGTCTTGCCGACCTCTGTGCCGGTGGCGGTGATGAACAGCGTTTTCACGGCGGATCGGCCATCAGCGGTTTTATGCGTTCCGCCAGCCGGGCGATGTCATCGTCGTCATGGGCGGCGGTGAAGGTGATGCGCAGCCGGGCGGTGCCGTCGGGCACCGTCGGCGGGCGAATGGCGATGACCAAAAAACCTTCTTCCTCCAGCACCTTTGAGGCGTCCAAGGTGCGCTGGGCATCGCCCAGCACAATGGGCACGATAGGGCTTTCGGCGTCGGCAAGGCCCAGCATGGCGGTAAAGTCTTGGGCCTTTTTCAGCGGCAAGGCGGCGTAATCGGGATCGTCCTGGATCAGGTCCAGGGCCGCGATCGCTGCCGCCACGGTGCCCGGCGGCAGGGCGGTGGAATAGATCAGGGTCCGACACCGGGTACGGATCAGATCGATCACCGGCTTGCTGGCACACAGATAGCCGCCGTAGGCGCCGATCGCCTTCGACAGGGTGCCCATCTGCAACGGCACCGAATACTCGCCGCCGTTGGTGAAGCCAGATCCGCGGCCGCCGCCGACGACGCCGATGCCGTGGGCATCATCGGTCATCAGCCAGGCATCAAATTCGGCGGCAACGTCCGTCAGGGCCGCCAGCGGCGCCAGGTCGCCGTCCATGGAAAATACCCCGTCGGTGACGATCAACGCCCGGGGATGGTCGGTGCGGTGGGCTTTAAAGATTTCGGCCAGGTGGCCGGCGTCGTTGTGGCGGAACACGTGCACCGCGCTGGCGGTCAGCCTGCCGCCGGCGTAAATGCAGGCGTGGCTGAGTTCATCGATGCAGACCATGTCGTCGGCGCCGATCAAGGCCGGGATAATGCCGGTGTTGGCAAGATAGCCGGACCCGAACACGCACGCCGCTTCGGCCCCCTTCAGCGCCGCCAGTTTTTCCTCCAGCACCGCGTACAGCGGGTGATTGCCGGTGACCAGCCGCGACGCGCCGGAACCGGCGCCGTGTTTCTGCGTCGCCTCGATGGCGGCGGCCTTGATCTTGGGGTGCTGGCTGAGGTTGAGGTAATCGTTACAGGAAAAGGAAATCAGCCGCTTGTCCCCGCGCCGGACCTCGACGGGGCCCAGGCGTTCGGTCTCGGCCAGGGTGCGCAGCAGGTTCCGCTGTTTGAGGGCAGCCAGTTTATTTTCCGCGAAGGCGTTCAGGGACTCGGAAATATCAATGCTCCCCAACCACCCGAACCACCGTTTCGCACAATCGCGCAAGATCGTCCTCGCCGATGGTAAAGGCAGGCATCAGGTAGACGATGTTGCCGAACGGCCTGATCCAGCAGCCGGCGTCGATAAAGCGCGCCCTGAGGCCGTTCATGTCGGCAATGGTTTCCATTTCAACGACGCCGATGGCGCCGCGAACCCGAACATCGACGACGCCGTTGATTTTCCGGCAGGGTTCCAGGGCCGGGCCAAGCTGGGCCTCGATGGCCTTCACCTGCTCAAGCCGGGGTTCGGTCTCAAACAGGTCCAGCGACGCGTTGGCCGCCGCGCAGGCCAGCGCGTTGCCGGTGAAGGTGGGGCCGTGCATCAGCGCCTGATCCAGTTCAGGCGACAGGAAACCCTCGAAAACCTTGGTGCCGGCGATGGTCGCGGCCAGGGGCAGGGTGCCGCCGGTCAGCGATTTCGACAACGTCATGATGTCGGGCACAACATCGGCCTGCTGACAGGCGAACAGGGTGCCCAAGCGGCCGAGGCCGGTCATGATTTCGTCCAGGATCAGCAACAGCCCGTGGCGGTCACAGGCCTCGCGGACGGCGCGCAGGACCTCGGTGTCATGGAAGATCATGCCGCCGGCACCCTGCACCAACGGTTCCAGTATTATCGCGGCGCAGCCGTCGGCCTGCTCGGCGACGAACGTCTCGAAGGCATCGAGCGAGGCCGGGTCGCGGGGCAGCGGGATGCGGGGCTGATCCGGCACCAAGCCTGCAAAGCGTCCGTGGATGCCGTCCTCAGGATCGCCGACGGACATGGCGGTGATGGTATCGCCGTGATAGGCGCCCTTGAAGCAGATGAACTTGGTTTTCTCAGGTCGGCCTTGGTTGAGCCAGAACTGGGCCGCCATTTTCATGGCGATCTCGACCGAAACGGAACCGGATTCGGAAAAGAAAACCCTCTCAAGCCCGCTAGGCGCCAGCGCCGCCAGCCGCCGGGCCAGGGTGAAGGCGGGCTCGTTGGCCAAACCGGCCAGCATCACGTGCGGCATTTGCCGGGCTTGGGCGATCACGGCGTCCTGAATATGGGGGTGGTTGTAGCCGTGACACGCCGACCACCACGACGCCACCCCGTCAATCAATTGGCTGCCGTCGGCAAGCGTGATCCGGGTGCCCTGGGTGGCGACGGCGGCCTGAGGCAGCGGTGCCGTTTCCATCTGGGTATAGGGCATCCAGATATTGGCGTAGCCTTCATTCAGCCATGCCGTTGGCCGCGTGCCAGTTACCTTGGGAAGGGGCTGGGGGGTCATGATCAGCGATCCTTGGTATTACGCCGGCTTTCCTTCCGCCGGCGCCGGGCTAAGGCCCAGACGTTCGAACAGCTTGTCGTCCGCGTCGCCGTCGGGATTGGCGGTGGTCAGCAGTTTGTCGCCGACAAAAATGGACCCGGCGCCGGCCAGGAAGCACAGCGCCTGCATCTCATCGGTCATGTCCTGGCGGCCGGCCGAAAGCCGGATCACCGAGGCCGGCATCATGATTTTGGCTGCGGCCACGGTGCGCACGAACTCGATCCCGTCCAGGTCAGGGAAGGTTTCCAAGGGCGTGCCTTCGACGCGTACCAGCATGTTGATCGGCACGCTTTCGGGATGTGGGGTCATGTTGGCCAGCCTGACCAGCAACCCGGCCCGGTCGTGGCGGCTTTCGCCGAGGCCGACAATGCCGCCACAGCAGACATTGATCCCGGCTTGGCGGACGTTCTCCAAGGTGTCGAGGCGGTCCTGATAGGTTCGGGTGGTGATGATTTCGCCGTAGAATTCTTCCGATGTGTCGAGGTTGTGATTGTAGTAATCGAGCCCGGCTTGCTTCAGCTTCCTGGCTTGCGGCCCGCTCAGCATGCCGAGGGTGGCGCAGGTTTCCAGCCCCAGCGCCCGCACCCCTTCAATCATGGCGCAGACATGATCGAGGTCGGATTCCTTCGGATTGCGCCAGGCCGCGCCCATGCAATAGCGAGTCGCCCCGCCATCGCGGGCGTTGCGCGCGGCGGCCACCACATGGTCCACTTGCATCAGCTTTTCGGCTTTAACATCGGTGTCATGGCCGGCCGATTGCGGGCAGTAGGCGCAGTCTTCGGGGCAGCCGCCGGACTTGATCGATATTAGCCGCGACATCTGCACCTGATTGGCGTCGAAATAGCGTCGGTGAAGGGTTTGGGCGTCGAAAAGAAGGTCGTTAAAGGGCCGCTGAAACAGGGCTTCGGCCTTACCCATGGTCCAATCGTGACGGACGGCGGTTTCGGTGTCTAAGGGCATTTGGTCGAACCAAAAATGTTCAGGGAATAGGAACGCCAAGTCTAGGCGAGTTCAAGCATGGGAACAAGGTTTCGGCCCCGGCTATTCTCCCGGCCAATCATCCGGCTAAAGCCTTGACTGTTGGCGGGGTGTGGCCTAAAAAACCGCCTCTTGAGGCCGCCGTTGTAGCCTCCGGCTTTATCCGCGAAGGATTGTTAAGAATGTCCAGACGTTGCCAGCTTACCGGCCGCGGTGTGCAGACGGGAAATAACGTCAGCCACGCCCACAACAAAACCCGCCGCCGTTTCCTGCCAAACCTGCAGAAAACGTCCCTTTTCAGCGATTCGTTGGGGCAATCGGTGCGTCTCAAGGTTTCCGCCTATGCGCTTCGCACGGTGGAACAGAAGGGAGGCCTGGACGCCTTCTTGTGGGATACCCGCGATGCGGGCCTTCCGGTTGAAATCCTGCGGCTTAAAAAGCGGATTAAAAAGGCGAAAGCACAGGCGAGCGCCTAGAAAATCCCATATTTCGATGGAAAAGAGCCCGCCTAGAGGGCTTTTTTTGTGCGTAGGATTCGGGCAGGAATCGCTCAACCTATAAAATTTCGACCCATTAATCGGGTTTTGAGGTAATTTATATCCAAATGAGTTGTCCCCGTTAAGAAGGGTCAC
>DASCOC010000024.1:0-6915 GCA_036011805.1 Rhodospirillales bacterium | reverse complement strand
GTCGCGGCGGGCAATTCCAAACCCTGATGGTTTCCATCGCCGCCGAAAGGCTGGAAGGAAAGGTCATTGGCTATGTCGTCACCTTTGATGACGTCACCGAACTGCTGTCCGCCCAACGCAAGGCCGCCTGGTCTGACGTCGCCCGCCGTATCGCTCACGAGATTAAGAATCCGTTGACGCCGATCCAGTTGTCGGCGGAGCGCCTGAAGAGAAAATATCTGGATGAAATCCAAACCGACCCGGATACGTTTTCCAGCTGCACCGATACCATTATCCGCCAGGTCGAGGATCTTCACCGCATGGTCGATGAATTCTCATCGTTCGCCAGAATGCCGCAATTGTCGCTGAACGATGAAAACCTCTCTGAAATTTGCCGCCAAGCCATTTCACTTGAACACAACCGCCATCCAGACATCGAATATGACGTCGATCTTCCGGATCAAGACGTCAGGCTTTATTGCGACCACCGCCAGGTCTCCCGCGCCTTGACCAACCTGTTGAAGAATGCCGCCGAAGCCGTCACCGGCCTTCCGGACGAGCCTAAGGGAAAGACGTCAAAGGGCCGTATTCACCTTTCCGTCACTACCTCTCAGATAGACGAAAAGAACGGCGGCGGGGGCAGGGATGTGGCTGCGGAGGACAAAGACACCATTACAATTCATATCAAGGACAATGGCTGCGGCCTTCCAGGCGAAAATCGCGAGGACCTTACCGAACCCTATGTCACCACACGCACCAAAGGCACCGGCCTGGGCCTTGCCATCGTCAAAAAAATCATGGAAGACCACAATGGCCGCTTGCTCCTCGATAACAACCCCGGCGGCGGCGCCAGCGTGTCACTGATTTTCCCTCCCATGGAAACGATCGCCGTCACGGATGGGACCGGGGACGAAGAGAGCGCGATGAAGGTCGCCACCAGCCTATTGGCGCAAGGATCGTAGGGACCGGGTATGGCAACGGAAATATTGATCGTCGATGACGAGGCCGACATCCGGGTGCTGACATCCGGCATCCTTCAGGATGAAGGCTTTCAAACCCGCGAAGCCGCAAATAGCACCGAGGCCCTTGGCGCCGTCGAAGCCCGGCGGCCCAATCTTGTTCTGCTGGACATCTGGCTCCAGGGTTCGGAGTTGGACGGCCTCGGCATCCTCAAGGCGTTGAAGCAAGACCACCCGACCATCCCGGTGCTGATGATGTCCGGCCACGGCACCATCGAAACGGCGGTCTCCGCCATCCAGGACGGCGCCTATGACTTCATTGAAAAACCGTTCAAGGCCGACCGCCTGATTTTGTTGGTGGAGCGCGCCATCGAAGCCGACCGCCTGCGCCGCGAGAACGAAGAACTGAGAATTCGCGCCGGCACGGCCAATGAATTAATCGGGCTTTCGCAAGCGACACGCGACATCAAGCAATCCATCGACCAAGTGGCGCCATCCAACAGCCGGATCCTGATTACCGGCCCGGCCGGATCGGGAAAGGAAGTGGTGGCCCGCATGCTGCACGCCCAATCGAGGCGCGCCGAAGGGCCGTTCGTGGTCGTCAATTGCGCGACCATGTCGCCGGACCGTTTCGAGGTCGAGCTGTTCGGTACCGAAAATCCGGATGCCGACGGCAACGCGCCGCAAAAAGTCGGCACCTTCGAAGCCGCCCACAACGGTACGCTGTTTCTCGATGAGGTTGCCGATATGCCGCTGGAAACCCAGGGCAAGATCGTCCGCGTCCTTCAGGAACAAATCTTCGAGCGCGTCGGCGGCTCGGTCCGGGTCGAGGTCGATGTCCGCGTTATCGCCTCGTCTACGGTCAGCCTGGCGGACGAAATCAGTGCCGGGAATTTCCGCGAGGATCTTTTCTACCGCTTGAACGTGGTTCCCCTTGAGGTGCTGGCGTTAAATAAAAGGCCGGAGGATATCCCGACCTTGGCAGAACATTTTATGGAGCGCGCCGCCCGGACGACGGGGCAGTCGCCGCGTGAGATCGGCGCCGACGCCATGGCCGCCCTTCAGGCCTATTTATGGCCAGGCAATGTCCGTGAACTCAGAAACGTCATCGAACGGCTGTTGATCATGGCTTCCGACGACCCGTCCTCCCTGATCAACATCGAAATGCTGCCGCCCGAAATCAACGCCAACGCCCCGGTCGCAGGCAACCTGGAAACCAACCTGGAAATCATGGGCCTGCCGCTTCGCAATGCGCGGGAGATATTCGAACGCGAATATCTGATCGCGCAAATGGCCCGGTTCGGCGGTAATATCTCCAAAACCGCCGCATTCATCGGCATGGAACGCTCGGCCCTGCATCGAAAGATCAAATCCTTGGGCGTGCGCAACGAAGACAGGCAATAGCAATGTTGACGGTAATAGTACCAAGGATCGCTGATAATGACTCATAGAGATCGCCCATGCGGCCCGTCGGGTAGGAGGAAAGCCGCAGGCGATGCGGTGCATCGTCAAGGTTTTTCGACGCCCTCCGACGGGCCGCATGGGCGACCGGAACGGCGACTTCCCAAGGCTTTCGGACAGCGTCGCGCACGCCTCGCGATGCCCCGCATCGCTACAGCGCACGCTCCTAGCCGAAAACCTTGGGAAGCCGTCTCTATGGGTTATTATCAACAATCCTTGGTATTGAGGTTTTGAGAATATGAAAGTGATCGTCTGCGGCGCCGGACAGGTAGGCTTCAACATCGCCCGCCATCTGGCCCTTGAAAACAACGATGTCACCGTTGTCGACCAGAACCCTGACCTGGTCCGCCGGGTCAGCGATACCCTGGACGCCACCGGCGTGTTTGGCCACGCCTCGAACCCCGATGTATTGGAAAAAGCCGGCATCGCCAATGCCGACATGATCATTGCCGTCACCTATGCCGACGAGGTCAATATGGTCGCCTGCCAGGTCGCCCATTCCTTGTTCGACGTGCCGACGAAGATCGCCCGGGTGCGCCAACAAAGTTACCTGCAACCCATCTACGCCAATCTGTTTTCACGCGACCACTTGCCCATCGACGTTATTATTTCCCCGGAGATAGAGGTCGCCCGGGCGGTGACGCGACGGCTTCAGGTGCCCGGCGCCTTCGAGATGATTCCCCTGGTTGATGACAAGGTCAAATTGATCGGTGTGCGGTGCGAGGAAACCTGCCCGCTGATCAACACGCCGCTTCGTCAACTGACCCACCTTTTTCCCGATCTCAATATCGTCATTGTCGGGCTGATGCGGGACGGCAAGCCCATGATGCCGACGGCGGACGACTACATGCTGCCCGGCGACGAGGTTTATTTCGTCGTCGACAGTGAGCAGGTGTCACGCGCCATGGCCGCCTTCGGCCATGAAGAGGCGGAAGCCCGCCGGCTGTTGATTTTCGGGGGCGGCAATATCGGTTTGTTCCTGGCCCAGGAAATCGAAAAGAACCACGACTGGGTCAAAGCCAAAATCATCGAAGCCGATAAAGAGCGCGCCGAAGGGGTAGCGGGGATGCTTGACCGGACCATGGTCATCAACGGCGATGTTCTCGACCCTGAAATCCTGGAAGAGGCCAACGCCTCGATGACCGAAACCGTGGTCGCCGTCACCAACGATGACGAAACCAACATTCTGTCCTCGTTGCTGGCCAAGCGAAACGGCGTCAAGCGGGCCATTACCTTGATCAATACCGCGGCTTATGAGCCGTTGATTAATTCGCTTGGCATCGACGTGATCGTCAGTCCCCGCAATATTACGGTATCGACGATCCTTCAATACGTTAGACGCGGGCGCATTCATTCCGTCCACACGCTCAGGGAAGGCTTCGGCGAATTGATCGAGGCCGAAGCCCTGGAGACGTCGGATTTAGTCGGCAAGCCCTTGAAAGAGGTGAAGCTGCCCACCGGCGTTTTGCTGGGGGCCATCGTCCGTGACGGCCAGATGATCTGCCCGCGCGGCTCAACCGTGGTCGAAGCCAAGGACCGGGTGGTACTGTTCGCTTCCGAGGACGTCATCCGCCAGGTCGAAAAGATTTTCTCCGTGCAGTTGGAATATTTTTAGGCATGTCACGCATCGCTTACGTCAACGGCCAATATGTGCCTCACCAGGACGCCGCCATTCATATCGAGGACCGGGGATATCAGTTCGCCGATGGCGTCTATGAGGTCTTCGCCGTTCACCAAGGCCGCCTGGTCGGGGAACAGGGGCATATGGACCGTCTCGGCCATTCACTCAGCGAGCTTCAAATCGACTGGCCGGTGTCCGCCCGCGCGCTCGGCGTCATTATCCGTGAAGTCGCTCGCCGCAACCGGGTTCGGGATGGGCTGGTCTATTTACAAATTACCCGCGGCGTCGCACGGCGCGACCATCCGTTCCCCGACGATGCGGAAAGCGCTTTGGTGGTCACCGCCCGTCGAACGCCGCCGCTGGACAAGGATCAACTGCGCCAAGGCGTCGGCGTCATCACCATTCCCGATATCCGTTGGCTGCGCCATGACATCAAATCGGTCTCCCTTCTGCCCAACATCCTTGGCAAGCAGCAGGCGCGAGAAGCGGGTGCTTACGAAGCCTGGATGGTCAACGAGGATGGGATGATCACCGAAGGGACGTCATCGAATGCCTGGATCGTCACCAAGGACGGTGAGCTGGTCACCCACAACGCCGCCTATGCCATCCTCAACGGGATTACCCGGTTGTCGTTGCTGGAGGCGGCAGAGGCGGCGGGGGTTCAATTTTCCGAACGGGCGTTTTCCGTCGACGAGGCGATGCAGGCCAAGGAGGCTTTTGTCACCAGTTCGACCTCACACGTTAAAGCGGTCACCAACATCGACGGACAGTCCGTCGGCAATGGCCACATCGGGGAAATGACGGCCAGGATGCTCGACCTTTATGTCGATTTCATCGAAACCAAGGGCGGCCCCCAAAACACCAACACCTGGAACTGACGGCTTTGAACCGTAAACCGCGCGCCATCCTGTTTGATTGGGATAATACCCTGGTTGACAGTTGGCCGACCATCCTGGATGCGCTCAACACCACCCTCGAAGCCTACGGTATGGCGCCTTGGACCCTGGACGAGGCGCGGGCGCGGGTCCGTAAATCCATGCGCGACAGCTTTCCCGAGCTTTTCGGCGATCAATGGCAACACGCCGGCGAGGTATTCTACGAACGCTATGCCGCCATTCATGTGAAACGCCTGCAGCCACTGCCCGGCGCCGAAGAGATGTTGAAATCTCTTGTCGATGCCGGAATCCATTTAAGCATCGTCAGCAACAAGAAGGGCGATTTCCTGCGCCAAGAGTCCAAGCACCTCGGCTGGGACCAATATTTCGGTGTCTTAGTGGGCGCGCTGGACGCCGAAAAGGACAAGCCGGCGATTGAAGTGGTCGATTTGGCGTTGGCGCCAAGCGGCATCGAAAAGGGCCCGGACGTCTGGCTCGCCGGCGACGCCGACATTGATCTTGAATGCGCCTACAATGCCGGTTGCTTGGCCGTCCTGGTCCGCGAGCAACCGCCCGGACCCGGAGAATTGGATCTCCACCCCCCGGCCAAGCACTTCCCGAACTGCGACGCCCTATGCAAATATATTTATAACATGTAAGATTATTTTCACTTCCAGGGGCTCCGTAGAGAGTCGCCGGGGGGGCACGGGGAAAATAATTATAAGTTCTTGAAAACAGGGAGAAACTCGCAGTCTATCCCCTGACTGATCGGGTTAAAAATAAAAGGGGGTGACATTCATGTCGTCCGAAAAATTGCAAAACGTCCAAGACGTGTTTCTGAACCACATCCGAAAAAATAAAACGCCAGTGACCATTTTTCTGGTCAATGGGGTGAAGCTTCAGGGAATTGCCACTTGGTTTGATAACTTTTCGGTGTTGTTGCGCCGGGATGGGCACACTCAGTTGGTGTACAAACATGCCATATCAACGGTTATGCCATCGGTGCCGATCCAGTTGTTTGAGCCGGAAAAAGATGCGGAGGCAGAGGCCGACGCATAAACGGCCGGGCCTTTGACGGGGATAGGAAAACCCGACACTCGTGATTCCAGCGGCAACCGGGCCGCATGGAAAGGGGAGTGTTGCGTGGTCGTTCATCCACGCCTGAAATCCCACGATCCGTTAACATCAACCTCAAGGACCGGACGGGAGGAACAACTCCTGGCCGAAGCCGTCGGCTTGGCGCACGCGATTAACCTTAACGTCGCCCATGCCGAAACCGTGCCATTGGGCAGGCCCCGCCCGGCAACCCTTTTCGGCGCCGGCACCGTCGAGCGCCTCGGCCATCTCATCCACGACGAACCCAAGGCACCGGAAAGCCAAGGAAAGATCACCCTGGCCATCGTCGATGCTCCGCTGACGCCGGTACAGCAACGCAATCTGGAACGGGCCTGGGAATGCAAGGTCATTGACCGCACCGGCTTGATCCTGGAAATCTTCGGCGAGCGCGCCCGAACCCGTGAAGGCCGCCTGCAGGTCGAACTGGCGGCCCTGGATTACCAAAGAAGCCGATTGGTTAGAAGCTGGACCCATCTGGAGCGCCAACGTGGCGGCGCCGGTTTCATGGGCGGCCCGGGCGAAACCCAGATCGAAACCGACCGCCGCCTGATCAGCCGGCGGATCACCCGGCTCAAAAAAGAACTCAAGGACGTCAAGCGTACCCGCCAGTTGCACCGCCAGGCCCGCAAGCGGATTCCGTATCCGGTGGTCGCCCTGGTCGGTTACACCAACGCCGGCAAATCGACACTGTTCAACCGTCTGACCAAGGCCAAGGTCAAAGTCGAAGACCAACTTTTCGCAACCTTGGACCCGACCATGCGCGGAATTGAAACGCCATCGGGGCAAAGGGCGATCCTGTCCGACACGGTGGGTTTCATCTCGCAGCTTCCCCACGAGCTGGTCAGCGCCTTTCAGGCGACCCTGGAAGAGGTCGTCGAGGCCGACATCATCGTTCATGTCCGCG
>DASCOC010000023.1:0-7873 GCA_036011805.1 Rhodospirillales bacterium | reverse complement strand
TGATGCTCTACCCGATCCCGCGCCGCAAAATCCAATGGCACACACAGGTTTTCCAGCACCGTCATGCTTTTAAAGGGCTTGGGAATTTGGAAGCTGCGGGCAATCCCTAAGCGCGCGCGCTTATACGCCGGCAGCGCCTTGATCTCCTGGTCTTCGTACAGGATCGACCCTGCGTCATTGACGAGGGCGCCCGTTATGCAGTTGATCATCGTGGTTTTGCCGGAACCATTGGGCCCGATCAGGCCCAGACGTTCGCCGGGCCCAAGATGCAGACTGACTTGATTGAGCGCCACAAACCCGCCGAATGTCTTGGTCAGATCGGTCACTTGAAGGACAGGGACGCTCATCGGGACCGCCTTTTTTTCAAGTAGTCCTGGACCAAGCCGACGATACCCTTTGGCGCCAGGGTAATGAACCCGACGAGCATAACGCCGACGACCAGAAGGTTCATTTCAGAAGAAATGGTCACGGTGATGATTTCCTGCAGACCACCAACCACCAAGGCCCCGACAATGGGGCCGAGCCACGTCGCCGTGCCGCCGATCATGGGCATGGCGATGGCATTGATGGAGATCAGCAAGTTGAAGGCCGATGCGGGATCGACGAAGGTGACGAAAAACGGATAGGGTGCCCCGGCGACCCCCATCATCGCCCCCATCACCGAAGTCGAAATAAGTTTCAGCTTGAGTGTCGGAACGCCGTTGCATTCGGCGGCGACTTCATCGTCGCGAATGGCCGCCAATCCTTTGCCGACACGGGACGTACTCAGATACCGCGCCACCACCGTCGAGCCGATGGCGAGGCTGAGAATCACCATGAACAACATTTCAATGTAACTATCGAAAAACAGGAATTCCTCGGGCGTCAGGATATAGGCACCGCGCGCACCGCCGACATAATGCCAATTAACGGCAATCGTCTCGAATACAATGGCCAGGGCCAAGGTGGCGATGGCGAAGTATACGCCTTTGATCCGCAGCGTCAGGTAGCCGACACCCAGGCCGATCAAGCCGCCCATGGCGCCGGCGGCAAGGATGAGCAGGGGAAGCGGCAGGCCAAACGCCTTGTGGAGCGCAACGGCCGTATAGGCGCCGACACCGAAAAAACCGGCGTTGCCGAAATTCACGTAACCGGTATAGCCGCCGAGAATGTTCCACGCCGTGGCCATGATCATCGCTTGCAGGACGACATAGCTGGTGAAGAAATAGAATTCGTTGTCGGCGACCTCGGTAAAGATCATTCCGGCGATGAATATGGCGGCCATGGAAGGCCAAAATGGATTAATTTTTTTCTTCATCTATCCCCTACCGAACAACCCTTGCGGTCTGACACCCAAGGTCACCAGGAGGATGATGAATCCCACGGCGGGCGCCCACGACGGCCCGTAGAAGGTGGCGACCAGGGATTCCACGACGCCAATCATCAACGCCGCCAACATGGTCCCGCTAATACTGCCCATGCCGCCGAGAATGACGATGGCGAAAACCCGGCCGATATAGAGCCGTCCCACGGACGGTTCCACCGGACCGATCAAGATCAGCAAAGAACCGGCGACGGCCGTTGTCGCCACCGCGATACCGAGAGCCAGCTGTTTGATTTTGACCGGATCGGCGCCCATCAGTTGCAGGGCAAGCCGGTCCTGTGATACCGCCAGGATGGCACGACCGATAAAGGTCCGGGACATAAAAAGGTAAACGCCAAGTGTCATCACCGATGCCATCAGGAAAGGCACCAGCATGCGGATGGGAATGGTGATGAAACCGAAATGGATCGTCTTGCCGATGTAATCGGCCTCGACCAGGCGGTAGTCGACGCCATAAACCATGATCAGCAAGACTTCGATAATGAACATGACGCCAAAGAAAAAGGCCAATCCGCTCAAGCTTTCCTGGCCCGTTCGTTCGAAGCTGACGTAGTAGAACCGGTAGAGCGCCATGCCGACGGCAAAAAAGATGGGTGTAACCAACACCCCGATGAGAATCGGGTCGAGCCCGAAATGCTCATTGAAAATATAGGCCGTGTAGGACCCGACAATGACAAATGCCGGATGGGCAATGTTGACGATGTCGAGCTGGCCGAAGGTAATCGACAGCCCGAGGGCGACCGCCGCATAGAAACCGCCAAGCAGAATACCGGCGACTACCGCGTTCAAAAACAGGTCTAAAAACATGGTAGCCGCCAGTTAATTCAGCGTTGGCTATTTATACGGATAGACGACGCTGCCCGATACCCACTCTTTGGGATAGAGGATGATTCTTTTGCCCGGCCCTTCGAACTGGCTCATGTCGTTGGGTTTCACGTCCCGGAACTGTACCATCAATGTGCGGGTTTTCGCCCATTCGCCGTTGGAACCGAATTTGACCGGACCGACGACGGTTTTGTAGGTCGTATTATGCATATGCTTGGCGATTTTGCCCTGGTCCAGGCTGCCGACGGCATTCACTGCCTGTCCCAAAATCTGCAGGTAGGCGTAGGCATAGGGCGGCAAGTAGTGGCCGAGCGGATCGACGCCTTTACCCGCGGCATTTTTCTTATACTTTTTCAAGAAGGCTTCGACACCGGCGAATTTGAGGTTCGGTTCCGGCACCCAGAAATCGTAGTTGATGATGCCATTGAGCATGGGTCCAAGATTTTTTTGGATGCCGGCGAACTGCAAGCCGACCATGCTGCCGCCGAACATCTTCGGCTTGAGCCCCAATTCATTGGCGGACTTAACCATGCCAACGGAACCCGGCGGGTAGGACCCGACATAGACCATTTCTGCGCCGCTCGCCTTGATCGCCCGAACGATGGGTGAGAAGTCCGCCGTGCCGGGCGGATAGGTTTTGTCATAGACGATATTCAAGCCCATTTTCTTGGCGTTTCTGCGCGCCCCGGCGACTGCGTTGAGGGCAAATTCAGAATCGGCGGAAAGCAAGGCGATGGATTTCGGTTTCGGCGACTGCTCTCCTGCGATCTGGAAGAAGCCTCTGGACCAGTCATCTTTCGGCACCGGGCCGGCCGGCATGATCTGGAAATAGCGGTCGTATTTAAACTGGTCATTGACCGCGAGGCCGAACAGCGACGGGAACACCAGTTTCTTGCGCATGATAATCGGCATCGCCGGCGCAATTTCGTTGGTGCCGTAACTGGAAACGACCAAGTCCACCTTGTCGACGTTGAGCAGCTTGGTATAGATGCCCGGCACCTTTGCCGGCGACGTCGCATCATCATAGTAGACGAATTCAACCTGGCGCCCTAACAGGCCGCCGGCCTTGTTGATGTCATCGCGCCAGATTTCCATGGCGACGAGCGCCGCCTTGCCGGCACCGGCAAGACCGCCGGTCAGTGCCATGCTGAAACCGATCTTAATGGGATCAGCGGCACGCGCGGTGGACGACGATAGCGGCGCCAATATGGCCATAGAAACCATAAGAATACCGCTCAGCACCCATTTGCGGATGCCAATTTTTTTTCCTCGGATCATCATTGAATCCTCCTTGATTTATATAGACCCGCCATCGCTCCTACGATGCCGGAAGCCAATTTTTGTTTGGAACTTCTTAACCCCCAAAATAGAACCCTATCATAATACCGAAAATCATAATACCGAAAATCGTAATACCGAATATCATCATGCCGTAATTGAATATCGCGTTATCATTTTGACAACCCAGCGCCGCTGGCTAAAAATGGTTTCAGCAATTGACGCGCTGTTATTCCTCACCTTCTCGGGCAGCTTGAAGAAAGGAAAGACAATGAAGCCGGTAATCGCATCTTGTTCTGATTTTTCGGCATGAAGGCGGCGCCCTTCGATTTCGTGCGGGCGACGGCGCTGAGCGACGTGTTTGCCGCCTTTGAGCGCCACGGCGACGACGCCCAAATCGTTGCCGGCGGCCAAAGCCTGATGCCGATGATGAACATGCGTTTGGCGGCGCCGCGGGTGCTGGTTGATATCAACCATATTGCCGAACTCAGCGGCATATCGGAGGCCGATGGCAGCTTGCGGATCGGCGCCCTGACCCGCCACCGGGATCTTGGCGATAACGCGCTGGTGGTTCAACATGTGCCGTTGTTGACATTGGCGTCATCTCACATTGCCCATCCGGCGATCCGCAACCGGGGCACCTTCGGCGGCAGCCTCAGCCATGCCGATCCGGCCGCCGAACTGCCCGCATGCGCCATCGCTTCCGACGCCGTCATCAATGTCACCAGTAGCCGCGGCGAGCGTGCCATCAAGGCCGTTGATTTCTTTTTGGGGACCTTCAACACCGCCCTCGAGGCCGGCGAAATTTTGATATCGGTGGACATCCCGGTTATCGGTGCGACGGAACGCGTTGCCTTTGCCGAGTTGGCGCGGCGCCAGGGGGACTACGCCCTGGTTGGCCTCGCCGCCAAGGCAACCATCGATGGCGGCATATTCAGGAACCTCCGCCTGGTCTTCTTTTCCGTCGCCGACCGCCCGATCATGGCAACCGAGACCATTGCCGCGCTTGAGGGCAAGGATTATTCACCGGACACGGTAACGGCGGCCGAGGCCGCCCTTGAATCGGACCTGCAAGAAATCGACAGGGACCTTCACACGTCGGCGGCAACCAAAAGCCACTTGGCGCGCGTCCTTCTCGGGCGGGTGTTGTCGCAACTCGTCGGGGGAGAGGGACAATGAGCGGCACCATCACGGTCAACTTGACCGTTAACGGCGAGAATATCTCCCGCGCCGTTGAGCCGCGCCTGAATTTGGTCGATTTCCTGCGCGAAGACCTGCAACTGACGGGCACCCATGTCGGCTGCGAACACGGCGTCTGCGGCGCCTGTACCCTCCGCGTCAATGGAGAAATCGTCCGCGGCTGCCTGATGTTGGCGGCGCAGGCCGAGGGCGCCGTCATCGAAACCATCGAAGGCGTGTCGGAAAGCGGTGAAATCGCCGATCTGCAAGAGGCGTTTCACGAACGCAACGCCCTACAGTGCGGTTTCTGCACCCCGGCCATGTTGCTGGCCGCCGCGGATTTGCTGAACGCCAACCCCGGCGCCGGACGCGATCAAATTCGAGAGTATATTTCCGGAAATTATTGCCGGTGTACGGGCTATCAGGCGATTGTCGACGCCATTGAAGCCGTCGGCCGCAAACGCAGCGGACAATCGTCATGACCGAAAAATCCCCCCTCACGGTACTCGACCGGCCCAATTCCTTTATCGGCAAAAGCATAAGCCGCTCGGGTGCCAAACGGCTGTTGGAAGGCCGCGGAACCTTCGTCGACGATATGACCTTGCCGCGTATGGTCCACGTCGCCTTTTGCCGCAGCCCCTATGCACACGCAACAATCGGCGCCATCAAATCCGAAGCCGCCCAAGCATCACCGGGGGTCATTGGCGTCGTCACCGGCCGGGAACTGGCTGAATACTGCACCCCCTGGATCGGTGTGCTTACCCACCTCCAGGGCCTCAAATCGGCGCCCCAGCATGCCATCGCCGTGGACACGGCCTGCTGGCAGGGCGAAGCCGTCGCCGCCGTCGTCGCGGAAACCCGATCCCAGGCGGAGGACGCCGTCGAATTGATGGAAATCGACTACCAGGAACTTGCCGTCGTCGCCGACATGGAAACGGCGCTCGATGACGCGACGCCGGTCATCCATGCGGACCTCGGCGACAATCTTTGCTTTCAGCGCGAGGTCGACATCGGCGACGTCGACAAGGCCTTCGCCGATGCCCATTGCGTGGTCGAGGAAACTTTTAATTTCGGCCGCCATACGGGCGTCTGTCTGGAGACGCGCGCCATCATCGCCGATTACAAACCGGCGGAAGAGCATTTGACCGTTTACCTGTCCGCGCAGGCGCCGCACATGATGAAGAACTTGTACGCCAAGCATTTCGGCCTGAACGAGGATAAGGTCCGGGTGGTCTGCAAGGACGTCGGCGGTTCCTTCGGCATCAAGGTCCACACCTATCCCGATGAAATGGCGGCCGCGGCGCTCAGCATCATGTTGAAACGTCCGGTCAAGTTCAACGCCGACCGCTTGGAATCATTCGTTACCGACATTCACGCCCGTGACCATCGCGTCAAGGCGCGGATGGCCCTCAGCAAGGAGGGCAAGATCACGGCCATCGACATGGACGACCTGACCGGGATCGGCCCCTATTCGGTGTATCCCAGAACCAGCGGGATCGAGGCCAACCAGGTGGTCAACCTGACCGGCGGTCCGTACACGATTGAGAATTACCGCGCCAGCGCCAAGGTGGTTTTCACCAATAAGAACGGCATGTGCCAATACCGCGCGGTCGGCCACCCCATCGCCTGTGCCATCGGCGAAGGCTTGGTCGACGCGGCGGCCCGCGCCATGGACATGGATGCGGTCGAGCTACGCCGGCGCAACCTTATTCCCGACGACGCCTATCCTTATACCTACGCCACGGGATTGGTGTACGAGCAGTTGTCCCATCACCAGTGCTTGGAAAAGATTCTCGGGATGATGGACTACGACGGGCTGCGCCGCGATCAGGCGAAATACCGTGACAAGGGCGTCTACCGCGGCATCGGCTTTGCCAGCATGATCGAGGTCACCAATCCCAGCCCCGCTTTTTACGGTACCGGCGGCGCCTTCATCAGTGCGCAGGAAGGCTGCACCATACGGATGGACCATACCGGCGGGATTACCTGCACCGTCGGCGTTACCGAACAGGGCCAGGGGTCCGATGCGGTTATCGCGCAAGTCGCGGCGACCGCCGTCGGCGTGCCCATGGAGAACGTCCGCGTCGTCTCCGGTGACACCGACGTGGTTCCCTACGGCGGCGGCACCTGGGCGTCACGGGCCGCCGGCATCGGCGGTGAGGCGGCATTGCGGGCGGGAAAGGCGCTCAGGGAAAATATCCTGGAAATCGCCGCCATTATTCTGCAAGCCGACGCGGCGGCATTGGATATCCAGGGTGGTGCCGTGGTCGATGCGAAGGACGGCGGCGAACGCATGCCCTTGAGCGAGCTTGGCCGGATCGTCTATTTCCGCGGCGATACCTTGCCGAAAGACGTGCAGCCCGAATTGGTGGCGACCCGCCACTATGTGCCGAAGGCATATCCTTTCACCTTCACCAACGGCGTCGAGGCCTTCCATGTGGAGGTCGATGTCGACACCGGATTCGTCAAGCTACTCAAATGTTGGGTGGTCGACGATTGCGGCACCGTCATCAATCCGATGCTGGTGGATGAACAAATCCGTGGTGGCGTGGTCCAGGGCATCGGCGGCGCGCTGTATGAGGAATGTCTGTATGACGAGCGCGGCCAATATCTGAATGCCACCATGGCCGATTATCTAACACCGATGGCCGCGGAGATGCCCGATATCGAAGTCGGTCATGTGGAAACGCCGACCCAGGATTCCGAACTGGGGGCCAAGGGTGTCGGTGAAGCGGGCACCACCGGCGCGCCGGCGGCCCTCATGAACGCCATCAATGACGCCATTCATCCTTTCGGCAACCATGTTTCGGATATGCCGTTCACCCCGGAACGGATCCTCAAGGCGCTTGGCAAGGTGTAACCGCGGAACCACGCTGCCGACTTTGAGCAGAGAATGTGAAAGAAAATCGGAAAATGCGCGACAAGGATTATCTGCTTTCCCTTTTGGACTACAACGTCTGGGCCAACGAGCAATATTTCAAGCAAATCCATGACCTGCCGGCGGATGAAGTGACCAAGCAGCGGCCATCCCTGATGAACAATATCCTCATTTCGGTAAACCACCTGTTGGTGATCGAAAAGGTGTGGCTGGCTCATATGAAGGGGGGAAAGCATTCCTTCGAGAAACTGCAGACGGTCCTCCATGAGGACTTGGATGACCTGATGGCGGCGAAAAAAGAGATGGACACGGAAATCAGGAGCTATGTCTCCGGGCTGAGTGAGGACGAT
>DASCOC010000022.1:0-7449 GCA_036011805.1 Rhodospirillales bacterium | reverse complement strand
GGCAACAACACGGCGAAAGGCTCATTGCCGATAAAGTCCCTGGCGCACCAGACCGCATGGCCCAGGCCCAAGGGATCCCCCTGGCGGGTAAAGGAAATCTTTTTGGGCTTAGGGAAATCATCGCGAATGGATGCCAAGGCTTCCGTCTTGCCTCGGGCCTCGAGGAATGATTCCAGTTCAACGGCGGGGCTGAAATGGTCCTCAAGCGGACTTTTGCCCGGCGCCGTGACCATGACCATCTCTTCGATTCCGGCTGCCAGGGCTTCTTCCACCGCGTACTGGATCAGGGGTTTGTCCACCACCGGCAGCATTTCCTTAGGCAAGACCTTGGTCGCCGGCAAAAACCGGGTTCCCAGACCTGCAACCGGAAAGACGGCCTTGGTAACGGTTTTGGCCATGTGCGTACTCGAATAATCCGTTGACTGTGATAATGGATACCGCACCCGCGAAGGAGCGCGGTCTTTTTGCCATAGGCGTGCCTCGCCCGCAAGGATGTCAATCCCCTAGCAACACATCCTTTGCCTGATTGATCTGCGCCGCCAGATAGGTCGATCCACCATGGTCCGGGTGCATATTCGAAATCAAACGGTGATGGGCGTCTTTGATCTCTTGTTCTTCGGCACCGGGTTTAAGGCCCAGTATTTCCAACGCCTCCGCGCGGGTCATGACGCCTTGGCCACGGTTGGAATCCCGGCTTCCGGCACCCCCCGGCGCCTCCCCTTGGATACGGTCGTGCCAATCCGGGTATTCCCGGTCCAGGTAGGCTTCCAACACCTGCGTCGAGGGCTGGTCTTCGACCCAACAGGTTTGCAATAGATCCACCAGTTCATCCAAGGTCATTTCCGCCAGGGTACGCCCGGCGTATTTGCCTTCAATGACTTCACCCGACATTCGGCCAGAATCGTGGTCCAGCCCCATGCGCAGAAAACGGGTTTCAACGTCTGATGATTGTCCGGTCGGACCGCCGCCCCAGCCGGAGGTCATCCGCGAAAAGGTTTTGAACATTCGGTGCGCCGAGCGCGCCCGCATCAACCAGGGCAAAAGCGCCGGCAGGGCGAAGATGGCCCAACCCAGCCGCCCGGTGAACACGAAGAACAAGGCGACCGCCCCGATGATCCCGAGGAGCAACCATTTCAAGACCTTGACCAGTAACTTCGGGTCGGCGGTGGTAAACCAGCGTCCCGCCAGCAACACGCCCGCCAGGATCGCGACACCAAGAATTAAATAGGGAAACATAGTCCTACCGGTCTTTCACCTGATGCACGAGCTTAAGCACCTCGCCGCCCCGTTTCGAGGCCAGACTTTCCAATGCCAAGCGGCCGCCGGCGGCATAAACCGCCACCGCGCCCAAAAGATCCTTCAATACTTGGGCGCTGTTGGAATCGAATTGGCAATAGGCGCCGTTCGTCAGTTTTGCCACCTGTTGGAAGGCGAAGGCGGCTATCGGGTTTCCACCTTCGTGGAACATAAACGCCGGAACCCCCAACAACCCCAGCTCGCCGGCAATCTTTCCGGCGTGGTCGATGTCTTCTTCGAAACAATCGCCGACGAAAACCAGCACGTTAATTTTTTTCTTTTTGGTTTCATTGACGGCATGGGACAGCACCTTGCCGATCTGTGTTTCGCCGGCCAGGCAGAACACCGACGTCATTTGCCGCAACAGGGTATTTTCGTCGGCGGTCCAACGGCTGGCTTTGAATTCTCCGAATCCCCGGTAAAAGGCGAGCTGAATTTCCAATCCCCCCAAGGCCGCGGTTTCATGGAACATCTCGCCCTGGATACGTGCCGCCATGTCCCAGGAGGGCTGGCGGCTGGCGGTGGCGTCCATGGCGAATAACAGCCGTCCGCGCTGCCCCAGTGTTTTATGGGCCGGGGTCAGCCGCGCCTTTTCCAGGAACGCATCGATATTGGCCTGGGACGTTTTTTTGCTGGGAACCTTGGCGTCATCCTTTGCCATGGCCCTAATCTTATCCCGTCTCTTGAGTGGGTGACAGCTTCCTCGCCTCGGGCAAGGGGATCGCCCCGATCAGGTCGGCGACCTCTTGGCGGGCGGCCAGATGCGATGGGCCAAGCGCCTGCGGGCCGACGGCGTCCTTGAGGTCCATAATCGTCAGTCCGGCCAGAAACAGTTCGCGGAAAATTACCCGTTCGCCGAATCCCGGCACCACACGAAGCCCGATCCGCGCCGACAGGTCTTTCAGGATGCTGTCCATCTTGCGTTTGTTATGGGCATCCAGGCTGGATAACCGGTTGCGCATGACCAACCAATCAATGGTTCCGCCGTCACGCTCGGCGCGCGCTTGTTTCTGTTTCCACACCATTTCCGCATAGTGGCTGGGCGCCATCACCGCCATCCGTGCACCATCGACATGGGCCAGCACATCAAGATCGACGAAGCTGTCGTTGATCGGCGTGATCAGCGTATCGGCATAGGAATGCGCCAACGCCGACAGCGGCCCGGCGCTGCCCGGCGTATCGACGACAACGACTTCGTGATTGATTAAACCGCCCTCCATCAACAGCGTTAATTGCGCGGTAACCGCCTCGCCGTTTCCGGATTCATCATCCGTCTCCTCGGGCGGGGTGATGGTGTAAGGGTCGGGCATCTTGATGTCACTGCCCGCCGCCTTGATAAAAGTACGGCGATTGGCCAGATACCGGCTCAGGGTTCCCTGGCGGTAATCGACATCGATGCTGGCCACGGAATAGCCCGCCTGCAATAGGCCGACGATCAGGTGCATGGCGGTGGTCGATTTACCGCTGCCGCCTTTTTCATTGCCAACAACGATGATGTGAGCCGGGGAAGTACTCATCCGCCGCCACCCGGCCCGACACCCGACCCATCAGCCTTTTCAGGGCGCAGCCACACCGCGGTATCGTGAAAGGCGGCGCCACCAGCCGGCGGCGCCGGGTCGGCGCCGGTCAGCGCATTGATGCCGACCCCTTCGATGAACGCCTTGTTGGGCCAGATGCCTTCAACCACGACGACACCCTGCTGAAGGCCGTCAAAGGGCCTGGCATGAACGACGACATCGCCACGTTGATTGCCGATGCGGACCCGGTCGCCGTCGGCCAGACCTATGTTCCGGCAATCGTCGGGATGGATCAGGATGGTCGGGCGCCCCTCCTTCTTACGCGAGGTTTCGGTTTCGGTGAAAGAGGAATTCAGGAAACGCCGCGCCGGCGCCGTCACCATTCGATAGGGATGGTCCGGGGTGGCCGCTTCGATCGTTTCCATATGATCCGGCAATGCGGGCATATCGGCGTGGGCCGGGCCCAGGGCGGCCCAGTCAGGGGCGAAGCGGAAACGGCCATCGGCATGGCCGAAGCCATTGATGAAATTCAACTCATCGGCGGGCTTGGCGCAATCGAGCCAGCGCGCCTTATGCGCGGCTTCAACCCCCGGCAGACCCGACGCCTTCAAGGATTGGTCCATCAGTTCCCAAGGCGTCATGATAAACCCCGGATGGTCGGCGCCGAGGCGTTCGGCCAAGGCGCAGATGACATCATGATTGGACCGGCACTGGCCATAGAGTTCGATAATCTTGCGGGTAATTTGCAGATAGGTATGGCCACCGCCCTTATACATGTCGTCGTGTTCCAGGAACATCGTCGCCGGCAGGACAATATCGGCCAATTCCGCGGTTTCGGTCATGAACTGCTCGTGCACGCAAAGGAACAGGTCGTCGCGCTTCAACCCCTTAAGGACTTTCAAGGTCTCCGGCGCTACCATCGCCGGGTTCTGGTTTTGGATCAGCATTGCCGTCACCGGCGGCCCACCCAAAAGCGCGTCTTCGTCACCGGTGAGCACATCGCCGATGCGCGACAGGTCAAGAATCCGAACCGCCGGGTCGACGGCGTCCAGACCCTTGATCACCGTTTGATCGATGTCATACAGGTCGGCATGGACATAAAGCGCACCGCCGCCGGGATGTTGCCAGGCGCCGGTCACGGCGGGCAAGCAGGAAACCGCATGAACATTGGTGGCGCCGTTGCGGCTGCGGGAAAAACCGTAACCGACGCGGATGTAGCTGCGTTTGGTTTCACCGTAAAGCCGGGCGAAGGAAACGATTTCGGCTTCGGCCAAGCCGGTAATCTCCGCCGCCCAAGCCGGTGTCCTGCCCTTGAGGTGTTGTTCGAGGCGGTCCGGGTCGTCGGTATAACGCGCCATGTAGTCCCGGTCCGCGAACCCCTCGGCCAACAGCACATGCATGACCCCGGCGGCCAAGGCGCCATCGGTGCCGGAGCGCAGGGCCAGGTGTATGTCCGAAGATTTCGCCGTTCCGGTGCGGTAGGGATCAATGGTAACGATTTTGGCGCCCCTTTCCTTGCGGGCCCGGGTAACGTGGGTCATGACGTTGACCTGGGTGGACACCGGGTTGGTGCCCCAAATGACGATCAGGTCGGATTGCGCCATATCCCTGGCGTCGGTACCCCACAACGCGCCCGTACCGGCGAGCCAGCCGGTGCGGGCAAGCGTCACGCAGATGGTTTCATAGAGGCCCGAATAGCCCATGGCGTGGCGCAGCCGGTGAATGCCGTCGCGCTGCACCAAGCCCATGGTGCCGGCATAATGATAGGGCCAGACGGCTTCAGCACCGTGCTCGGCGGTGGCGCGCTTAAAGGCGTCCGCGACTTCATCCAGGGCATCGTCCCAGGACACCGGCTTGAATTCGCCACTGCCTTTGGGCCCTACTCGCCTGAGTGGGTGCGACAAACGGTCCGGGTGGTGAACCCTCTCGCGGTAGCGCGACACCTTGTCGCAGATGACGCCCAACGTATAGTCGTTGTCCGCGGCACCTCGGACCTTACCGATGGTGTGGGCGTCGAGGCGCTCAACCTCCAGCGCACAGGTGCTGGGGCAATCGTGGGGACAGGCGGAAGAAAGGTATTCCGGGGCCATAACGTGCACAAAACAGTGAAAGGACTAAACAAACTATGATGTTTGTATAGCCTCGCCGCCCTATCCCGGCAACTGCTGCACTCAATTGGTATGGATATGTGTCGACCACGGCCCATGCGCCGATCATAGAACTCAACTCGTTCCCACCTCATCCGGCCCGCCCCTTCAATGAAAGTCCGCATAGCATCGCCTCGGTGAAAGACGTTATGACCTTCGGATTCATCACAAATTCCCAAACATTCGGGAGGGCCGACGTTTTTGCCCTGAAGATGAAAGAAACCAATTACGACCTGTTGATCGTCGATGTCATGCACGGGCGCAAACCCTTGAATAAAAGGGCCGTTGAGACACTAAAATTCAAAAAAATCGGCGGCCGCCGACTGGTGTTCGCCACCATCGATATCGGTGCAGCGTCCAGCCACCGTCACTACTGGAAGCAAACCTGGCGTGAGGGGTCGCCCAATTGGATCAAAGACCCGGTTCGAGACGCCCCGGACAGCCACTATGTCGAATTCTGGCGCCCCGAATGGCAGCGCATCATTTCCGGGGATACCAAATCCTATGTTTACGGGATTATCGCCCTTGGCTTCGATGGGGTGATCCTGGAAGGGATAGAGCAAGCCTACCGCTTCTTCGAAGGCGGCGGTGAAGAAGAGGAAGAACAAACGCCGACCGCCGCAGCCCCGGCGGCCCCACGGCAAGCACCAGCAGCCCCTGCGGCGCCGGCGCCGCCTCAATAGCCGCGTTCAGACCTCTCCCATACTCTTTCAAACCGGATATTGCTATGATCCGGCATGGAGGAAAGCCGCACCATGCTTAAAGAGGGGACAAGCTATGAGGATGTCTATCGTTCCCTGGTCTGGACGGTGCCCGAATTCTTCAACATGGGCGTTGAGGTTTGCGACCGTCACGCCGAGACCGGACCGGCCCGTACCGCGCTGATCTTCGAGAACGAAGACGGCGACGTCACCCAGTACAGCTTCCAGGTGCTGCGGCATCTTTCCAACAAGCTTGCCAACCTGTTCGTGGCCCAAGGGATGGAACCGGGGGATCGTGTCGGTATCTTACTGCCGCAGTCGGTGGAAACCGGCATTGCCCATATCGCCGCCTGGAAGGCGGGCATGATTTCCATTCCCATGTTCACGCTGTTCGGCCCGGACGCGCTGAAATTCAGACTATCGGACAGCGGCGCCAGGGCGATTATTACGGATACCGATAATTTAGGGAAAATAGAATCCATCCGGGACCAGCTTCCGGACCTCAAGGTTATTTTCGTCTGCGGCGCTGGCCAGGATGGCGATGGAATCGCCGATCTCTGGCGTGGCCTTGATCGCGCCAAGGATACCTTCACGCCGGCCCGTACCCGCGCCGAAGACCCTTCCTTCATCAGTTACACGTCGGGAACCACCGGTAATCCCAAGGGCGCCCTGCATGCGCATCGCACCTTGTTAGGCCACCTTCCGGGGGTGGAAATGCCCCACGAATTCTTCCCCCAGCCCGGAGATCTGATGTGGACTCCGGCGGATTGGGCGTGGATCGGTGGTTTGATGAATTCCTTGATGACGTCCTGGTACCACGGGGTGCCGGCGTTAGCCCACCGGGCCCGTAAATTCGACCCCGAAGAGGCATTAAGACTGATGGCACGCCATCAGGTCCGCAACACCTTCATGCCGCCGACGGCGCTCAAACTCATGCGCCAGGTGGAAGACCCCGCCGGGCGTTTCGGTGTCAGGTTGCGTACCGTGGCCTGTGCCGGCGAACCCATGGGGGCGGAGCTTCTGGAATGGGGGGTGGATGCCCTCGGCGTGCGATTCAACGAATTTTACGGCCAAACCGAATGCAATCTGGTGACCTCCAACTGCGGGCGCATCATGGAGGTTAAGCCTGGTTCCATGGGCCGCGCCGTCCCCGGCCATCAGGTTGAAATCCTCGACTCCGCCGGCAATGTCCTGGAAGCGGAGGAAGAAGGTCTTATCGCCGTCAAAAGTCCCGACCCGGTGATGTTCCTGAAGTATTGGAACAACCCCAAGGCCACCGAGGAAAAATTTCTGGGTGATTGGCTGTTGACCGGGGACCGGGGCACCAAGGACACGGATGGCTATTTCTGGTTCCTTGGCCGCGAGGACGATGTGATCACGTCGGCTGGCTATCGGATCGGCCCCGGAGAGATCGAAGATTGCCTGGGCCGCCATCCGGCGGTGTCCCTGGCCGCCGCCATCGGCATTCCCGATCCACTGAGGACCGAAAAAATAAAGGCGTTTATTCAGTTGCGCCCAGGCTTCCAGGCCAACGAGGATTTGGAGCGTGAGATCAGGGAATTCGTCAACAGACGCCTATCGCCGCACGAAAAACCCCGCATCATAGAATTCGTCGATACCCTGCCAATGACGGCGACCGGAAAGATCAAGCGCAAGGAACTGCGCGATGCCGAGATCGCCATTTCATCTGACGGGACGGGTTAAAATTTCTGTTAAATAGCGCTTTGAACGACGTCCTCGATGATAAACCCGTCATCGGGGGGGAACCGCTCTGCAATCAAAAGCCGG
>DASCOC010000021.1:0-1577 GCA_036011805.1 Rhodospirillales bacterium | reverse complement strand
GACCCTTATGTTGAGCAAATGCGTAACTTTTCCGCCGTCATTCGCGGCGAGGAAGAGCCCGTGGTCAGCGGCGAAGAGGGCACCCGCACCCTGGCGGCGACCCTTGCCATTACAGAATCGGCGGCCATCGGCGGGCCGGTACGAATTAACGACATGCTAGCGCGGGCTAGTGGATAGCAGATAAGAAAGGGAACAAATATTATGAGCAACAAAATTCGGGCCGCCTGCGCCATCGGCTGGCCAATCAAGCATTCGCGATCACCTCTCATCCACGGCCATTGGATAGAGAAACACGGGATCGCCGGTGACTACCGCCTCGAAGGCGTGACGCCCGAGGACTTTCCGAACTTCATCGCCAATTTGGCCGGGCATGGCTACGTCGGATGCAATATCACCATTCCTCACAAGGAGGTGGCTTTAAAACTCTCGGAACCGGACGAGCGCGCCCGTGCTATCGGCGCCGCCAACACCTTGTGGCTTGATGGCGACCGGCTGCGTTCCACCAATACCGATGTGGTGGGCTTTATCGGCAACCTCGACGTGTCAGCCCCCGGCTGGGACAAGGACCTGGAAAATGCCATCGTCCTGGGGGCCGGTGGGGCGGCACGAGCCGTCGTCTATGGGTTTATCGAACGCGGTGTTAAGAATATTCATGTCGTTAACCGGACAATTTCCAAGGCCGAGGCCTTCCGTCAGCATTTCGGGGACAGCGTGCATCCCGCCTCTTGGGACGACCTTCCGCGTTTGCTGGGCGATGCTGGCATGCTTGCCAACACAACCTCGTTGGGGATGGCGGATAACCCCGATCTGGTGGTCGATCTGGATTTGGTTGGTGACGATACGGTCGTCGCCGATGCGGTCTACGTGCCGCTCAAGACCTCGCTACTGACCGCCGCCGAAGGGCGCGGGCTTCGAATTGCGGATGGGCTCGGTATGCTGTTACATCAAGCTACACGCCCCTTTGAATTCTGGTGGGGCCTCAGGCCTGAGGTGACACCGGAATTACGGGCTTTGGTCGAACGCGAACTCCTCGCGGGATGATCGGCGCAGGCAGGAAAACAAGGAAATCCAACAATGACTAAAAAAGTGATGGTCCTGAATGGCCCGAATTTAAATCTTCTGGGTGAGCGGCAGCCGGAAATCTATGGCTACGACACCCTGGACGACATCAAGGGAAGGCTGGAGAAACTGGCCAAGGCGCACGGCCTTGAGCTTGATTTCCGCCAATCCAACCATGAGGGCGAGATTGTCGAGTCCATCCACGAAGCCCGTACCACCTGTGCCGGCGTGATTATCAACCCGGCGGCCTATACCCATACCTCGGTGGCCATCAGGGACGCCTTGGCCACGTACAATTTTCCGGTGGTCGAACTGCACCTGTCGAACAACGACAAGCGCGAGACCTTCCGTCAGCATTCCTATGTCTCGACGGTGGCGACCGGCGTGATATATGGTTTCGGGGCGCACGGATACGAACTGGCCTTCGAGGCCGTTGCCAAGCTGGTCAGCGACAAGGCCTAACCGTAGGTTTCAGGGTGGGCACGCATCCAATCGGCGTATAGTTGGATGCCGGATTC
>DASCOC010000020.1:0-5698 GCA_036011805.1 Rhodospirillales bacterium | reverse complement strand
GGGGTGAAATGGTCACGGCCTTCGTAGCGGTAGGGAAAATCCGATTTGACGATGGGAACTTGCTTCAACGAGGGTTGTTTTTGGCCGTCCAGCCAGCCGACTAATTGATCAAGCGCCCAACGCTCCTCTACGGAATCGTGTAACATGCCGCGAAGTGGTTCCAACAACGGAATCGGAAGCCGGGCATTGCCGCAGATGGCGGCGTAACTTCCATGCTCCATTTTCATCGCCAACATTTCCTCATCGCTGATGTTGGCGACGGGATTGTAGCGCAACATCAACACCACCAAGGTGACGCCAAGGGCATAAATATCATCGGCGAGGCCGCCCCGCCCGCGGCCGCCCCTTGCCGCCATGGATCTGTCGATCGGCTCAAACAACCTCGGCTGATCGAAACCGTGCGGTACCGTTGTGCAATCTCCCAACGCGACAATCTGCATGGCTTCGTCCATAAAAAACACGTTGGCGGGATTGATTTCCCGGTGCGGGTGGTCGATTGCACCCATGGCCCTGACGCCTTCGACCAGGGGGGCCATGATGCGGCGTGGAAAATCGTATTCATTGAGTTTGTAGTTGCCGGCCTCCATCGCATCGAGGACGCGGCCGCCCTTCGGGCGTTCATAAATAACGAACTGGGTGTGCTGTTCCAGTAACGGCCAATAGGCGCTATCCCATTCAACCAAGGGCACGATCCCATTGAACTGTTCGTCCTTGAGTGAGCTCATGACCCCGGTGCGCGTCGGCAGTCCCGGCGTGCAGACTAATCCATACAACTTACTGCCCAGGTCGCGACGATCCTCGACCTCATACGCCTTCGCGGAGGGAGTATCCAGTTGCGGCAAGGGGAGACTAGCATCTATCAGATATCGATCACGGATAAGAACCTGTCCGCCGCCAGATTGTTGGGCTGGGGGGGTCTCCATGTCCGGGATCGGCTCCGATTCTGGTGCCGTCACTATCGCTTCGGGGGGCGGGATTTCATCCCCGACCTCCTGCATTGGCGCTTCTGCCATAATATCACTTCCCATTCTTAGGGCCGGACGCAACGACGTTCTCGCCATTTTCATCCAGGTTATCCCTGGATTCTGGACGTTCGTGACGAAATTCTCAAGTTTAAGCGCAATTTTGAAGGTATTTCGCCATTTTCAGGGGTTTAAAGCCCCTTTTTCAGGCTAATCGGCGAACGGATCGTGGACTAGGATCACATCTTCGCGTTTAGGGCTGGTCGATAAAAGTGCCACCGGGGCGTCAATAATCTCTTCGATACGGCGGATATATTTTATCGCCGTCGCCGGCAAGTCGGCCCAGGATCTGGCGCCTTGGGTGCTTTCGGTCCAACCCTCCATGACCTCATAGATGGGCTCGGCTTTTGCTTGGCGTACCGACGAGGCGGGCAGGTGGTCGAGTTTTTCGCCGTCGATCATGTAGCCGGTGCAGACTTTGAGCTCTTCCATTCCATCGAGGATATCCAGCTTGGTCAAGGCGATGCCGCTGATGCCGTTGACCTTGACCGATTGGCGGACCAAAACGCCGTCAAACCATCCGCAACGTCTGGGGCGGCCGGTGGTGGTGCCGAATTCCTTGCCGCGTTCGCCCAGACCCCGGCCGACCTCGTCGGTTAGCTCACTGGGGAACGGCCCGCTGCCAACGCGGGTGGTATAGGCCTTGGTAATGCCGAGGACATAATCGATAGCGCTTGGTCCCTGGCCCGAGCCAACGGCGGCCTGCGCGGCGACCGTGTTCGATGAGGTGACAAACGGATAGGTGCCGTGGTCGATATCCAGCATGGTTCCCTGGGCGCCTTCGAAGAGGATGCGCTTTCCGTGTTTTCGGGCGTCGTCCAGGGTCTGCCAGACAACGCCGGTAAACGGCATAATCTTCGGCGCGATCTCTTCTAGGCTTGCCTTCAAGGCGTCCCGGTCAATTTCCGCCTCTTCCATGCCACGCCTAAGCGCATTGTGGTGGAGCAACAGCTTGTCGATCCTTTCCATCAGCACGTCGCTTTCGCCGAGATCCCCGACGCGGATAGCGCGCCTGGCGACCTTGTCTTCGTAGGCCGGGCCAATGCCGCGTCCGGTGGTGCCGATCTTGGCTGGGCCTAACGCTCGTTCTCTGGCCGCATCGAGTTCCTTGTGCAGGGGCAGGATCAGGATTGCATTTTCGGCGATGCGGAGATTTTCCGGCGTCACCGTCACGCCTTGCTCCTTGAGGGTGTCCAGTTCATCTAAAAACGCCCACGGGTCGATGACGACGCCGTTGCCGATGATCGATAATTTTTCCGGCCTGACCACGCCTGACGGCATTAGGTGCAGTTTGTAGGTGACGCCGTCGATGACCAGGGTGTGCCCGGCGTTGTTGCCGCCCTGGAAACGGACGACCACATCGGCCCGTTCCGACAACCAATCGACGATTTTTCCCTTACCTTCGTCGCCCCATTGCGACCCGATTACGACGGCATTTGCCATGTCAGTCTATTCCTTGTTGGGTTTCTTGAGTTTTCGGGCTTTGCCTGCGTCCAGCACATGGCTGCATCCCAGGCGGGCGGCCTCGGCATCTTCATCGCCGCCGGTGTCGGTTGCGTCTTCCAGTCCGGCGACGGTGATCCAGCCTTCGGACCTGAGGTCGGCGGCGTCTTTTACCGGCGTTTTAGCGGGCAGGTAAATACGGGACGGCAGTTCGGGCGCGGGCACGGCTCTGAGGACGGTATCCATGAACAACGTGAACCCGGTCGCCGCTTCGCTATCGCCACCGTTTCCGCCATTGGCAAGATAGCGCCCACCGTTGCCCAGCTCACCTCTGACACCTTTCGCAAAAAACGTGAAGGTGACACCGGAGTGATATTCGAATCCCCGATTTTCAACCGGATCGATGGTCATGGTCAGGTCCGGCAGCGCGGCCTGGACCCGATCAACGACGTCGATCAGCAGTTCCAGCCCGGCCAGGGCGGCGCCTTTGAGGCCAAGGCCACCGAGGGTCTTCAATGTTTGGGACGCGGGTCCGGCGGCGGCCAACATGGCGGCCAGTGGCCCCGCCGTGTCTTCGCCCAACTCCTCGCTTAATTCGGCGACGGCGGCGGCGTCCTTGCGATCCAGCGCCTGGCGCAAACGTGCCTGCAGGTCGGTATCGCCGCCTTCACCGGCCGGGCCGCCGCGGCAAAAATCGGGCACCAGCGTCGGCAGGCCAAGATCGCAGGACAAGTCCGTGACGCCGAGGCGAGTAAGCGCATCTGCCGCCATGACGATGACCTCGATGTCGGCGGCGGCGCCATCCGCGCCGATTAATTCGGCGCCGGCCTGGTTGAATTGGCGTTCCGGGCGAAGCTGCGATCCGCGTACCCGCAAAACCTGCCCGGCATAGCTGAGCCGCAGCGGTCGCGGCGCATTGATCATGCGTGTTGAGGCGATCCGGGCGACCTGGGGCGTCATATCGGCACGCACCCCCATCATTTTTTGCGAAACCGGGTCCATCAGCCGGAAGGTTTGTTCGGCCAGCCCGGCGCCGATCCCGGTCAGCAGGCTTTCCTCGAATTCTATCAGCGGCGGTTCCACGCGGTCGTATCCGTGGCCTGAAAAATCGGCCAGCAGACGGTCCAGCACCGACGCCTCGAAGGCGGCGTCTGGGGCCAGCACATCGGACATTCCGGCCGGCAACAGGGCCTTATCTGATTTGTCAGTCATGGTCGGAAACCGTCTAGATATACAAGAGCAAACCCGGGCCGGAACCTAGCAGATCACCCCCGGCTTCGCCAGACCCGCGCGACAACGGAATTTTACCCGGAAATGGTCAATTGGTACAAAATTCCGGCGGCCAGCGAGCCGCTCAGCGACAGCAACAGGTACCAGCCGAAGACCTGCCCCCGGACCAGGGCGAAAACCGCCATGGCGGCGGGAATGGAAGTCACCCCACCGGCGACCATGAACGACAGCGCCGCGCCTTCGGCCATGCCCATGTCGATCAACCCGGCCATCAGCGGGATCGCGGCGAAACCGTTCATATAGGCGGGAATCCCGGCGGCCACGGCGGCGGGAATGGTCCACCAGGTATCGCCGCCAAGCCATTCGGCGACCATAGAAGCGGGGATATAGGCAACCATCAGGCTTTCGATGGCAAAGGCCAGGGTCAGCCATTTACCCAGGAACCAGCCGTTTTCGCCGAGGGAATCGGTAAATTTGCGGCGTCGGGGGGCCTCATCCCAGAACCGCCAGAGGACGCCGTCGCCGGCTTCCTTACCGGATGAACACGATGTTCCGCAACAGCTGGCGGCACCGGCGCTCAATGGATTTTTAAACCAACCGATGCGAACGGCGGCCAAGGTGGCGAAACCCCCGATCAGGCCAAGCCCGAAAGCGGCGAGGGTTTTGGCGACGGTAAAAGGCAGGCCCAGTGCGGCGGCGCTGAGGATAAACATCTCCGGGTCCATCAACGGCGACGAAATCCAGAACGCCATCACCGGGGCCAAGGGAACGCCGGCGCCGAGCAGGCCGGCGACGATGGGTATAACCCCGCACGAACAGAACGGCGACAGGCTTCCGAACAGGGCGGCGGCGGTGATGGTGGCCATGGGGCTGCCGGAAAAAACCCGCTGGATCAGCTTTTCCGATCCGGTCGCCTGGGCGTACGCGGCAACGGCAACGGAAAACAACAGGAACGGGGAAATCTGGAGCAACGCCACGGCGACGAATTTCAGGCTTTCGGGAATCCTGTCCGGGGCCAGCAGGGCAAGACCTAGGTACAGCGCCGCCATCGCCCACACCACCTTGTCGATTCGGGACAACCGTTGCGTCAAGGTTGGAAGCGTTGATTGGGGAAGGGAAGACGCATCCATGACTTAGGCCGCCGGGGTGTCGGCGCAATCGCCGTCTTCGAAACCGGTGCAGCATTCGGCGGTCAGAAACGTGACCAGATCATCCATGATGCCGGGCCGGGTGAAACAATGCAGGCGCCGTCCCTGGCGGCGTTGTTCGACCAAACCGGCCCAGTTCAACCGGGCGATATGATGCGACAGGGTGGACGCCGGAATGTGCAGCCGGCGCTGGATGTCACCGACGACCATGCCGTCGGGCCCGGCCTTGACCAGCAAGCGAAACACCGAAAGCCGTGTCGGGCTGCCCAGTTCGGATAAACATTTTGCGGCGATTTCTTCGTTCATGAGAGCACTATATCCCAAGGCCACCCTATATACAACGATAATTCTAGAAATATCGAAATATTAAAGATCAAGAACATCGATCATGCCGGTCTGTAAGGACGGCTAAGGCGTGGACAGGATAATGATAGGGGTGATTTCCGCGGTCGGGTTGACGACCAATCCGGTATAGCCCCGCACCGCCGTGACGGTACCGCCTGACGGTGCATGGAGGGTCGCTTGGCTCAACCGCCGGGCAGCGATATCGGCCATCGCTTTGGCGCGGGCTCTTGCGGCTTGGGCTTCGGAGAATTGGATTTCCGCTAGTTCCACCTGTTCGCCGGAAGCCGATAAGTCGTCGAAAAGTTGGCGCACCCGGTCCCGATTCTGGCGGAGAATTTTCAATTTGCTGTTGGCGGCGGAAAGTTCGGCATCGGCGGCCGACTTTTCGGCCTCAAAGATGTACGGATTAAGCCGGGCCAGGACGGCGCCCGCTTTGACCTTCTGTCCCGCCTTGACCATCACCTTGGCGACAACGCCGGCAACCGGAAACGCCAGCTTGCGCTCAAGCGC